>DATFPZ010000062.1:0-6929 GCA_035264545.1 Acidimicrobiia bacterium | reverse complement strand
TCCGCGCGCATGCCTCGCAGACCGGCTCCGCGGCCCGGCCGCATCCCGGGCACGATGCCGGAAACGCCGCCTCGACCAGCGCACGCCACGGGTTCACGATCGGGACGGTACCGATCGGGTACGACAGCTACGCCCGATGCGTATCTCAACGGCGCCAGGCGCCCCTCAGATACGCATCGTGGCAGTGCGCAACGCGTCCTCGTACGGCGGGCGGAGGACACCTCGCTCGGTGACGATGGCGGTGACGAGCCGGGCGGGCGTGACGTCGAAGGCTCGGTTCACGGCGGCGACACCGTGCGGCGCGATGCGCTCGGCTCCGATGCGAACGACCTCGTCCTCGGGGCGTTCCTCGACCGTGACCGCCGCTCCCGTCGGGGTGGTGAGGTCGATCGTCGAGGTGGGGGCAGCGACGACGAAGGGCACGTGGTGCTCGCGCGCCAGCACCGCCAGCGGATACGTGCCGATCTTGTTGGCGACATCACCATTGGCGGTGATGCGGTCGGCGCCGACCACGACGACGTCCACGTCGCCCGTCGACATGAGCGAGCCGGCCATGGCGTCGGCGATCACGGTGACCGGGATGCCGAGCCGGTCGAGCTCCCATGCGGTCAAGCGCGCGCCTTGGAGCACGGGCCGGGTCTCCCCCGCCCACACCCGCGGTCGCTTGCCCGCGTCGTGGGCGGCGCGCACCACGCCGAGCGCAGTGCCATAGCCGACGGTCGCCAGCGATCCCGCGTTGCAGTGCGTGAGGACGCGTGCGTCGTCCGGCACGAGGTCGGCGCCGAACCCGCCGAGGGCTCGGTTGGCGGCGACGTCGTCGGCTGCGATGCGCTCCGCTTCTGCGAGTGCGGCGGCAGCACCGCCCTGCTCCCACGCGCCCAGTGCCCGCTCGACACCCCACGCGAGGTTGACCGCGGTCGGGCGGGCGGCCGCGAGGTGGCGCGCCGCCGCCCGTACTCCGGACTCGTCGGCGATCGTGCGCGCGGCAAGCGCCACGCCGAACGCGCCGGCCGCCCCGAGGGCGGGCGCACCCCGTACCGCCAGTGACCTGACCGCGTCGCCGAGCTCGTCGACCGACGCGCACTCGACGAACCGCAGGTCGCCCGGCAGCGCGCGCTGGTCGATCAGCCGCACCCTCCCCCGCCGCCACTCGATCGTGGGCGGGATCGGGTCCACCGGATCTCGAGGATCAGTACCGGTAGTGGTCGGGCTTGAACGGCCCTTCGACGGGGACGCCGAGGTATGCGGACTGCTCCTCGGTGAGCTGCGTGAGCTTCGCCCCGAGCTTGTCGAGGTGCAGCCGTGCCACCTCCTCGTCGAGGTGCTTGGGCAGCGTGTACACGCGTCGCTCGTAGAAGTCGGTGTGCCCGTACAGCTCCATCTGGGCGATCACCTGGTTCGTGAAGCTGTTGGACATCACGAAGCTCGGATGACCCGTCGCGTTCCCCAGGTTCAGCAGTCGCCCCTCGGACAACACGATGATCGAATGCCCGTCGGGGAACACCCACTCGTCGACCTGCGGCTTGATGTTCACGCGCTTGACGCCCGGTACGGCGGCGAGTCCGGCCATGTCGATCTCGTCGTCGAAGTGGCCGATGTTGCCGACGATCGCATCGTGCTTCATCCGCGCCATGTGCTCGACGGTGATGATGTTCGTGTTCCCGGTGGCGGTGACGAACAGGTCGGCCGTGTCGACGACATCGTCCAGCGTCACGACCTCGTGCCCCTCCATCGCTGCTTGCAGCGCGCAGATGGGATCGATCTCGGTCACCACGACGCGCGCGCCCTGACCGCGCAACGCCTGGGAGCAACCCTTGCCGACGTCGCCGTAGCCGCACACCACGGCGAGCTTGCCCGCGAGCATGACGTCGGTCGCCCGGCAGATCCCGTCGACGAGCGAGTGGCGAACCCCGTAGAGGTTGTCGAACTTCGACTTGGTCACGGAGTCGTTCACGTTGATGGCCGGGAAGAGCAACGTTCCCCCCTCCATCATCTGATAGAGACGGTGGACGCCGGTGGTCGTCTCCTCGGTCACGCCCTTGACGGCCTCCGCGGTGCGGTGCCAGCGCTGTCCGTCTTCGTCTTGAATGCGCGCCAGTAGCCCGAGGACGACCTTCCACTCCTCGGAGTCGCCGTCACCCGGCGTGGGCACCGCGCCGGCGCGCTCGTACTCGACTCCCTTGTGCACGAGAAGCGTGGCGTCCCCGCCGTCGTCGAGGATCATGTTCGGCGCGTCGGCGTCCGGCCAGCGCAACGCCTGATCGGTGCACCACCAGTACTCCTCGAGCGTCTCACCCTTCCACGCGAAGACCGGCACCCCGCGGGCAGCGATGGCGGCGGCGGCGTGGTCCTGGGTCGAGAAGATGTTGCACGACGCCCAGCGGACGGTCGCGCCCAGCTCGAGCAGCGTTTCGATGAGCACCGCGGTCTGGATCGTCATGTGCAGCGAGCCGGTGATCTTGGCGCCTCGCAGCGGCTGCTCGGCGCCGTAACGCCGGCGCAACGACATGAGGCCGGGCATCTCGTGCTCGGCGAGCTCGATCTCCTTGCGACCGAAGTCGGCCAACGAGAGATCGGCGACCTTGAAGTCGGGGGCGCCGGCGCCGGCCGGCGTCGCGGAATCGGTGGTCGTGGTCATCGGGACTCCTTGTGTCGTCGGGCGCGCTCGGGCGCGCACGGGATTTCAGGGAGTCGGCCCAGATCACTGGATGACAGCCGCAGACGGCCCGACCGGCGTTCATAGTACCCCGGCGGCGCCGACAGCATCTCGAGCGGAATGGGCTCCGACTGAGAGCGAGTCAGACGCCCTCGCCCAGCGCGTCCTTGAGCTGGAAGATCGTGTCGATCGGCCCGGGATCGACGTCGTGGTCGAGCGCGAGGTAGCAGCTCGCCCAGTCGCCCACGTACATCAGGTCGAGGAGCTGAGCGAGCCGCCCTTGGCCCTCGGCGCGCACCTCGAGCACCTGCGCGAGGGCCTCTTCGATCAGCGCGCGCGTGAGTGCGAACCGTCGCCCGAGCTGCTCGTGCTCGAAGTCGTGCCGCAGCTCCACGAGCGTGAAGAGCTGACGCGTCACGTCGCCGTGCTGGCCCCACCCGCAGATCTCGTTGTGGTCGAGCTCGGGGTAGGCATTCCAGAACGCCGGCGCCTTTGCGTTCTCGTTCACGTCGCACTTCCAGCGCTGCGCGGCGACGGCCCCGAGGGCGCCGCCGCCGTAGAAGATCGGGATCGTCGTCCCGATCCTCCGCGCGATCTCGCGCGCTGGATTGGCGGGCGCGTCGACGTCAGCACCGCACTTCTCGCGCCGGGCCGCGAGCTGGCGCCCCGCCGCGTCGAGCCACTCCCCCGCGTCGGGAAGGAGGCCCATCCGCTCGAGCACCACGAACAGCGGCGTCAGGAGCGCGCCGACCGCGGCGCGCGGGAGGTACCCGGGAGGACAGGCCACGTGTACCGCGCCCCGCTCCCCCGCCAGGGCTTCCAGCTCTCCGCCTCGACTGACGGTGACGAGGCGCGCGCCCGCGTCGAGCGCGCCGGCGGCCATCCGCAGGGTCTCGTCGGTGTCGCCCGAGTACGAGACTGCGAAAGCGAGCGTGCGGGGCCCGACGAAACGCGGCGTGCGGATCTGCTTGAGCACGACCACGGGTACGGGGAGCGTCGCATTGGCGACGGCGGCGAGCACGTCGCCGGCGATCCCCGAACCGCCCATGCCGAGCACGACGACGTCGTCGATGTCGGCCGGCGACGGAAGGTCGACCGGATCGAGCGTCTCTCGCGCGCTCCGATGGGCCTCGGCGAGCTGCTCGGGGAGTCCGCCGACCGCGTCGAGAAACCCCATCGAGTCCGGCACGCGCTAGGCCTCGAACGTCGGCTTGATCCCCTCGGCCTCCGCCTTGCTCATCAGCCGGCCGTGCTCGGCGTCGTCGACGGTCTCCGCCTCGTCGATCAACATGATCGGGATGTCGTCGCGCACGGCGTAGCGGCGCTTGAGGCGCGGGTTGTACAGCGAGCTCTCGTCCTCGAAATAGAGGAGCGGGCCCTTGTCCTCGGGACAGGCGAGGATCTCGAGCAGCTTGGCGTCCAGAGCCACTACATCTCCTTTGGTCTCGCTCGGCAGCGGGCTCCGTGGCGAGCCGGCGGCCGACGCTATTCCCCGCGCACGAGCGCGAGCACTTCGGCGGTGTGCGCCTCGCAGCCGGCGGCGTCGCGGGCCTCGAGGTTGAGCCGCAGCAACGGCTCGGTGTTGCTCGGCCGCAGATTGAACCACCAGTCCCCCAGGTCGACGGTCAGCCCGTCGAGCCGGTCCTGCTGCGCACCCCGGTACGCCTCCGCGACCCGCTCGATGACTGCGGCCGGGTCGTCGACCCTCGTGTTGATCTCACCCGAGTCGGCGTACCGGTCGAACGGGCGCCGGAGCTCGGACAGCGGTTCGTCCGCGCGCGACAGCTGCTCGAGCACGACCATCGAGGCGATGAGACCGGAGTCGGCGCGGAAGTTGTCCCGGAAGTAGTAGTGCGCCGAGTGCTCGCCGCCGAAGATGGCGCCGGTCTCGGCCATCACCTGCTTGATGAACGAATGGCCGACCCGGGTGCGGACGGGCATGCCACCCATCTCGCGTACGACCTCCGGCACGACCTTCGAGCAGATGAGGTTGTGCACGACCGTCTCGCCCGGGTGCCGTTCGAGGATCCCCTTGGCCAGGATGGCCGTGGTGATCGAGCCGGACAGCGGTTGGGCCTGGTCGTCGACGAGGAAGACACGGTCGGCGTCGCCGTCGAAGGCCAACCCGACGTCCGCGTTGGTGTCGAGCACGGACCGTTGGAGGTCCTTGAGGTTCTCGGGCTGGATCGGGTCCGCGGGATGGTTCGGGAACGTCCCGTCGAGCTCGGGATAGAGGACCGACAGGTCGAACGGCAGGTCGGCGAACACCGGCGGGACGACGATGCCGCCCATGCCGTTGGCGGTGTCGGCGGCGACACGGAGTGGGCGCAGCGCGCCGACGTCGACGAAGGAGTGGACATGCTCGACGTACTCGGGGAGCAGGTCGCGTTGCTCGACTCGACCCCGATCGGCGGCCCGCTCGAGGAGCCCGCTCGCCACCGTCGCCCGGATCTCGGCGAGACCCGTGTCCTGGCCGACGGGGGCGGCGCCGGCCCGGCACAGCTTGATGCCGTTGTACTGGGCGGGGTTGTGGCTGGCCGTGAACATCGCCGCCGGGGCATCGAGGCGGCCGGACGCGAAGTATGCGAGGTCGGTCGAGATCAGGCCGAGGTCGACGACGTCGGCCCCGGCCAGGGTGGCGCCGTCGGCGAACGCGGCCGTGAGCGGCTCCGACGACGGCCGCATGTCCCGCCCGATGAGCACCAGCGCGGTGCCGGTGAACGCGACGAACGCGTTGCCGACCCGCCGGGCGACGTCGTCGTCGAGGTCGTCGGGGTACAGCCCGCGGATGTCGTAGGCCTTGAAGATCGCGTCGAGTCTCTGGTCGCTCACTCGGCCGCAGGGTACCCGGCGTCGCCTGCCGGCCCGTTCTCCGCGCCGCTTCGCTCCTTCTTGCGCTTGCGCCACCACGGCCATGCCGCCAGACCCGCCACGCCGAACACGCCGGCGACCGTCCCCGCCCGGCCCAGCCACTCGGCCGACGTGGTCGAGTAATCGAGCCGAACCTCGTGGCTCGTCGGCACCACCACCATGAAGTTGGGCGTCGCCCGCCACGGTCCGTTCGCGCCGGTCGCGGTCCAGTTCGGGAAGTACGACGTCTTGACCATCACCGGTACCCCGGTACGCGACACCCGGAACGACACCGAATGATCTGTCGTGCGTACACGGCTCACGTCCACCGGCGGGAGCGCCTCGGTCGGCACCGCCTTGGCCGCCGGCAGCTTCGGGTCGGGCGCGTCGACGCGCGCGGTGCCCGGCGGACGGGCGCGCGCCCAACTCGACGGCCCGTCGGCGACGAGCGGCCGGTCGAGCAGCGACAGGTCACGGGCGTCGGCCGGTGTCCGGGTGGGAGCGTCCCACCACGGCACGCCGACCTCGTCCTGCCAGTCCCTGGTCGATACGCCGGGGACGACGACGGGTTGCTCGCCGAGCGCTTCCACGACGGGGGCGTCCCGCACCTCGTAGACCGTCCAACCGCGCGGTGGTTGCCCGTCGACGTCGGGCGTCGTCGCCACGGGCACGAGCCGGCTCGACCGGTCCGCCAGCTCCTTGGCCTGGTCCGAGTACGCGACGTAGTACCGCACGCCGAGCGTCTGGAGCTCCCGCACGCCCACGTCGAACTCGGCGAGCGTGCGGTACGGCAGGTTGCGCTGCGGGTTGCTGGCGTTGCCCGGTGCGCTCAGCATCGACACCGTCAAGAAGTGGTACGGCGTCGTCGCCGACGACTCGTAATACAGGCCTTCCAGCGAAGCGATGCGGCCGTCGGTGAAGTACGGCAGGAGCATGAGCGCCAGCGGCGTCCCGTAGACACCGAGCGACGCGCCTCCCTCCCAGAGGGCGCGACCCGGTGGCAGTCGATCGAGTGTGGACACGAGGCCGTGGAACTCCGGGTACACCTTGGTATCGGACTCGGCGCCGGTGTGCTCGTAGCCGCTGTAGTTCCACTTGGCCCAGAACGTGAGGAAGTCGGTCGTCGCGTAGACGCGCCAGATCGCGACCCCCGCCACGAGCACCGCCAGGATCGCGATCGTGACCGAGCGGACGATGGCGCGGTCGCGTTGTCGATCGCCATCCGAGCGCGCACGGTCGCCGTGCTCGGTCGCTGTCGGCGCCTCCGCCGACACGCCACTCGTGGCCGGGACCGGCTCCGGTGCCGGTAGGAGCGGCTCCCAGAAGGGATTGGACGTCCGCCCGAGGAGGGCACCGGCACCCCTGATGAGCTCGGCGACGCCGAGCATCGCGAGCAACAGGAGCCCGAGATACCAGAACGGCA
>DATFPZ010000061.1:0-2374 GCA_035264545.1 Acidimicrobiia bacterium | reverse complement strand
TGACGGGCATGTTGACGCACACCTTCGTGCTCGACGAGTGGCGCGATGCGTTCACGGCGCTGGCGACGCAGGACCGTAGCGCCGCGATCAAGGTCGCATTCGACCTGCGGCGGAACTGAGCTAGCCGGTTCGTTCGAACGTCACCTGGCGCATCCCCCACGTGATTGTGGCGCGCCCGGGCTGACGCGTGACCTCGCGCAACTCGGCATCGAGGTCGTCGAGCTCCTCTCGACTGTGGGCGTCGCGTACGTACGGCTCCTCGCGCCACGACGCGAGGTTCAGGATGAACAGCTCCGCGGCGACCCGGGCGGGCACGGGATGGATGCGCGCCACGCTGGACCGCTTCCGCGCGTCGGACCCGGTGTCGACCGCGTCGATGATCGGGCCAGCTGCCAGCGCGCTCCCCCGTACGGACAGCAGCCCCTCGAGGATCTCGAGGTAGCGGGAGAAGGCCGGCTCGCTCGTCGAGACCCACGCGACCTCGTCGAGCGCGAGCACCCCGCCCGGCTCGAGCTGACTCATCCACGCCCGCACGACCCGGTCCGGTCGGGGGATGTGCGACAGGAGCAGCCGGCAGTACAGGAGGTCGGCGGGCGCGCTCGGCAGGGGCAGTTCCATCACGTCGTGGTGCACGAACTCCACGCCCGCGGGCGATCCCGCTCGCGCCCGCGCGAGGAACGCGTCCGACGTGTCGAGTCCGATCGTCCTCGCCGCTCCCGTCACCGCCGCGACGAGTCGGGTCGTGTGCCCCGGTCCGCATCCGAGGTCGAGCGCCAAGCGCGCTCCTGACGGAACGTCCTCGCGCAGGAACTTCGTGCTCGTCGAGGCCCAGTACTCGGCGACCAGATCGAGTCGGCGCGCCGCCGCGTCGGTATCGCCGAAGATGTACTCGGAGGAGCTGCCCACGCCGGTTGACGGTACCCGGGAGTATCGTCACCGCCGCCGGGATTCGCCGCACGAGGGGGGCACCGCGTGGGCGTGGACGCCGAGCTGGACGAGCTGCTGGCCTTCGCAGATCGCGGGATGGCGGTGGCATGGCATGCGGCGCGTGGGCCCGCCACCCCTGCACTGATCACGACGGCGCGGACGATCACGTTCGGCGAGCTGAACGCGCGGGCCAACCGGCTGGCGCGAGCTCTCCGCCGCCGTGGCATTCGGAGGGGCGACGCGGTCGCGCTGCTGTGCTCGAACCGAGCCGAGTTCGTCGAGGTCCTGCTGGCGACCCAGCGGGCGGGACTGCGGCTCACGACCGTGAACTGGCACCTCACTGCAGACGAGGCCGGCTACATCGTCGACGACTGCGAGGCGACCGCGTTCGTCGCGGAAGGCCGTTTCGCCGCCGTCGCCCGCGGCGCCGCTGCCACGGCGCCGCGAGCACGGGTGCACCTCGCCGTCGCCGGCCCCATCGACGGGTTCGAGGACTACGACGACGCGGTGACGGCCGAACCCGGCGACGACCTCGACGACCCCGCCCTCGGATCGCAGATGCTGTACACGTCGGGCACGACGGGGCGTCCGAAGGGCGTCTTCCGAGACGAGGCGTCGCTCGCGACAGCCGTGATGCTCGCGCGCGCTGCGTACCGAGACGGCAACGTGCACCTGTTGACCGGGCCGCTGTACCACGCCGCGCCCCTGTTGTTCTCGATGAACGCGCCGTTGATCGCGGGTGTCCCGGTCGTGATCATGCCGGCCTGGGACCCGGAGGAGGCGCTGCGGTTGATCGAGCGGCACCGCGTCACCCACACGCACATGGTCCCGACGATGTTCCACCAGCTGCTCGCGCTGCCCGACGACGTGCGCGCCCGGTACGACGTGTCGTCGCTGCGCAACGTGCTGCACGGCGCGGCGCCGTGCCCCGTCGGCGTGAAGCAGCGCCTCATCGAGTGGTTGGGGCCTGTGGTGAACGAGTACTACGCCGCCACCGAGGGCCTCGGCACGTGGGTCGACGCGCGCACGTGGTTGCAGAAGCCGGGGACCGTCGGCAAGCCCGTGCCCGAAGACCAAGTCGTGGTCGCCGACGAGGAGGCGAACCCGTTGCCGCCGGGGGAAGTCGGGCTCGTGTGGTTCAAGGCCTCGGAGGTCCCGTTCGAGTACTACAAGGACCGCGCGAAGACGCAGTCGTCCTACCGGGAGCGTCACTTCACCCTCGGCGACATGGGCTACGTCGACGACGACGGGTTCCTGTTCCTGACCGACCGCAGCGCCAACCTCATCATCTCGGGTGGCGTGAACATCTATCCGGCCGAGGTGGACGCCGTGCTGCTCGACCATCCTGCGGTGGCCGACGCCGCCGTCATCGGGGTCCCGAACCCGGAGTGGGGTGAAGAGGTGCTCGCGGTGGTCGAGTTGCGCGCCGGCGCGGAACAGAGCCCCC
>DATFPZ010000060.1:0-2396 GCA_035264545.1 Acidimicrobiia bacterium | reverse complement strand
TCGGCGGTGTAGAGGTCCGACGCGATCTGCGAGTCCGGAGTGTCCTCGTACCGGTCGGCGACCGCCTCGACGCGGCGCGCGAGCTCCTCGAGCTGCGAGCGCAATGTGGACAGCTCGGCGAGATCGGACGACGCGGGCATGAGGCCAGCCTTCACGCGCTCGGCGAGGACGGGCAATTCGGACAGTCGGCGAGGGGTCGATGGTTACGATGGCTTGATCCCTGATGCTCTCCCGACTCGATCTTCGCGGCGCCAATGCCGACCTCACCCCGTTGACGGTGCGTGGGGACGCCATCGACGCGTCAGCCGTCGAGGGCGTGCGCGCGATCATCGCCGAGGTTCGGGGCCGCGGTGACGCGGCACTGCATGACCTGACCGAGCAGTTCGACGGCTGCACGATCGACGAGCTGCGGGTGCCGGGTGACGAGTTGCTCGCCGCCCTCGACGATGCCCCCGCCGAGTTCCGCGCCGCCCTCGAATACGCGCGGGAGGAAGTCACCGCCTACCACGAAGCGCAGCTGGGAGACGACGTGCGCCTCGAGCGGGACGGTGTGCTCCTGCGCGAGCTCGTCGTGCCCGTTGATCGAGCCGGGTTGTACGTGCCCGGCGGCCGGGCCACCTACCCGTCGACCGTGCTCATGACCGCGATACCGGCCCGGGTAGCGGGCGTCCCGGAGATCGCGCTGTGCGTTCCTCCCGATCGTGACGGGCGCGTTCCGCAGGCAACGCTGGCCGCCGCCGCCCTCGTCGGGGTGGACGAGGTGTACCGCGTCGGCGGTGCGCAGGCGATCGCCGCCCTCGCATACGGCACCGAGACGATCCGGCCCGTCGACGTGATCGTCGGCCCCGGCAACATGTACGTCACGGCCGCCAAGCGCGAGGTCGCCGGGATCGTGGGCATCGAGTCGCTGGCCGGGCCCTCGGAGCTCGTCGTCGTGGCCGACGACACGGCCGACCCCGCAATGGTGGCGGCCGATCTCGTCGCCCAGGCCGAGCACGGCCCCGACGGCGCTGCGATCCTCGTGACCTGGGACGAAGCGGTCGCCGACGCGGTCGACGACGCCATCGGCAAGCTCACTGCCGAAGCGCCGCGCCGCGCCGAGATCGAAGCAACCTTGGAGTCGGGCGGCCGTGCGGTTCTGGTCGACGCGCCCGACATGGCGGTGGAGGCGGCGAATGCAATCGCACCTGAGCACCTGGAGCTGATCACCGCCGACCCGGAATCCCTGGTACCGCTCGTTCGCAACGCCGGCGCCGTCTTCTGCGGACCGTGGTCGCCGGCGGCCGTCGGCGACTACGTGGCGGGTGTCAACCACGTGTTGCCGACGGCGCGCACGGCGCGATTCGCCAGTGCGCTGCGTGTCGACACGTTCCGCAAGCACGTCCACGTCGTGACGCTCGACCAGGACGCCCTCGCGCGGGTCGCGCCGTACGTCCAGGCGTTCGCCGAGATGGAGGGACTCGACGCACACGGACGTTCGGTCGAGTTGCGCGGGACCTAGCGATGGGCGGACGTTTGTCGCCACGCGACGACCTACGCGCGCTCGAGGGGTACCACTCGGCGCAGCTCGAGGTGCCCGTGCGGTTGAACACGAACGAGAGCCCGTACGCACCGCCGGAGGAGTTCGTCGACGCGTGGGTGGACGCGTTGCGCGACACGCCCCTCAACCGTTACCCGGATCGCGCCGCACATGACCTGCGCGCCGCGCTCGCAGACCAGCTCCACCAGCCGGCCGAGCGGCTCTTCTGCGCCAACGGCTCGAACGAGGTGCTGCAAACTGTGCTGCTCACGTTCGGCGGTGCCGGGCGGACGGCCGCCGTGTTCGAGCCGACGTACGCCCTGCACTCGCACATCGCTCGTATCACCGGGACGGCGGTGGTGGTAGGGGAGCGCACTGCCGACTTCACCGTCGACGCGTCGGCGGCCCGCGCTCTCCTCGCCGAGCACCGGCCCGCGCTCGTGTTCCTGTGTAGTCCCAACAACCCCACCGGCACCGTCGAGCCGGAGGCCACGGTCGCACAGCTCCTCGATGCGACCGACGGCTTGGTCGTCGTCGACGAGGCGTACGGAGAGTTCGCCGATCGGAGCACGATCCAGCTGGTCGCCGACGACCGGCCGCTGATCGTCGCCCGCACGTACTCGAAGGTGTGGTCGATGGCGGCGTTGCGCCTCGGCTTCTGCGTCGCCCCGCCGTGGGTCGTCGAGGAGCTCGAGAAGGTCGTGCTGCCGTACCACCTCGCGGTGCCGACGCAGCTCGCGGGGGTGCTCGCCCTCCGGTACGGGCACGAGATGGACGAGCGGGTTGCGCTCCTCGTGCGCGAACGGGTGCGGCTCCACGGCGAACTGGAGAAGGTGGAGGGGGTCACGGCCTACCCGTCCGGGGCCAACTTCGTGCT
>DATFPZ010000059.1:0-3173 GCA_035264545.1 Acidimicrobiia bacterium | reverse complement strand
GAGACGGTCCTCGTGTTGGGCGCCACGGGCGCCGTCGGCAGCGTCGCCGTGCAGGCCGCAAGGCTGCTCGGCGCCGGGAGAGTCATCGCCGCGGACCGGCCCGATGGGCGCCTGCACCGGCTCGGCGCCGACGCCGTGGTCGAGATCGACGGCGACGACGACCTCACCGAGCGCTTCAAGGACGCCGCGGAGGGCGAGGTCGACGTCACCATCGACATGCTGTGGGGCGCGCCCGCGCTCGCGGCCATGAACGCCGCCGCGCGCTTCGCCCGCCACGTCGAGGTCGGCAACATGGCGGCGCCGGAGATCACGCTGCCCGCGCCGCTCATCCGCTCCGCCTCGCTCGACGTCCGCGGCTTCTCGGTCGCCCACCCGCCGCTCGACCTCAAGCGCGACGCCTACCTGCGCCTGACGAAGCACGCCGCCGACGGCGACATCGCGGTCGAAGTCGATCCGCGCCCGCTCGACGAGGTCGCCGATGCATGGGAGCGGCAGCGCCAGGCCGCCGGCGGCCCGAAGATGGTCCTCGTCCCGTGATCCGACCGGAGGGAGCCCAGTGAGCACGAACGCCTCCACCCCTGAGCCCGGGCGGCCGATCGTCCTCCGCCGCGGAACCGTCCTGACGATGAACGACGCGCACGATCTCCTCGAAGAGGCGGACGTCCTCGTCGTCGGCGAGCGCATCGAGGCCGTGGGCACCGGCCTGGAGGTCCCGGACGGGACGTTCGAGATCGACGCCGCGGACGGCATCGTCATGCCGGGCATGATCGACACGCACCGGCACATGTGGCAGACGGCGATGCGCGGCTACGGCGCCGACTGGACGCTCAGCCAGTACTTCGTCTTCTACTACCTCGAGCACGGCAAGATCTTCCGCGCCCAGGACATCTACGCCGGCAACCTGCTGTCCGCCATCGAGTCGCTCGACGCCGGTGTCACGACGACGGTCGACTGGTCGCACGGCCTACAGACGATCGACCATGCGGACGCCGCCGTCGACGCCCTGGAGGCGGTCCCCGGCCGCTTCGTGCTCGCCTACGGCAACCTCCAGCAAGGCCCGTGGGAGTGGTCCACGTCACCGGACTTCAAGCGCTTCATCGACCGGCGCTTCGGCGGCGGCAGCGACATGCTCGGCTTACAGATGGCCTTCGACGTCACCGGCGACCCCGAGTTCCCCGAGCAGGCGGCCTTCGAGGTGGCGCGCGAGCTCGGCGTGCCGGTCACCACGCACGCCGGCGTGTGGGGCGCGACCAACGACGACGGCATCCGGCTGATGCACGAGCACGGCTTCATGACGCCGGAGAACATCTACGTCCACGCCGCGACGCTGACCGAGGACTCCTACCACCGCATCGCCGCCACCGGCGGGTCCGTGTCCGTCTCGACCGAGAGCGAGCAGAGCGCCGGCCAGGGCTATCCGCCGACCTGGCAGCTGCGCCGCCACGACATCCCGGTGTCGCTGTCGATGGACACGAGCGTGTGGTGGAGCGGCGACCTGTTCTCGGCCATGCGCAGCACGCTCGGCGCCGACCGCTCGCGCGAGCACCTCGAGGCCCACGCGAAGCAGGAGACGGTCAGCAACCACCACCTGCGCGCCGAGCACGTCGTCGACTGGGCGACGCGCGGCGGCAGCCGGGCGCTGCGGCTCGACTCGGTGGTCGGGAGCCTGGAGCCCGGCAAGAAGGCCGACGTCGTGCTGATCAAGAACGAGGACTCGCCGGTCATGTTCCCGGTGCTGCACCCGTACGGGCACGTCGCCTTCCAGGCCCAGCGCGGGGACGTCCACACCGTCCTCGTCAACGGCCGCGTGGTCAAGCAGCACAACCGGCTCGTCGGCATCGACCTCGCGGCCGCGCGGCGGGCGGTCGAGGAGACCGTCGAGTTCGCGATGCGCGAGCTCGGCGACGCCTGGGCCGCCGGCATGCACCCGGAGATCCCCGAGACGAAGGTGCTCGACAACCCCTATACGTACACGCAATGGGACGCCGGCACGGCGCAGTGGAAGAAGCGGGAGGAAGCGCGATGAGCACGACGGAGGCACAGACGAGCGAGCGCGTGACGCAGATCGTGCCCGAGGCGCTCGCGGCGATCCACGAGGTCCTCGAGCGCCACCGCGTGACCGAGGAGGAGTGGTCCGCCGTGCTGGCGTTGCTGACCGAGGTCGGCAGAGCCGACGAGTTCGTGCTGCTCTCCGACGTCACGCGCACGTCCGTCCTGATCGACGCGATGTCACATGGCGCCGACGAGGCGGCCACGGCGAGCGACGTCGAGGGCCCCCTCTACGTGCCGGACCCGCCGTGGCGCGAGGCGCCGGTCAGGATCTACGATGACTACGAGGGCAGCGAGGACGGTGAGGTGCTCTTCGTGCGCGGCAAGGTGACCTCGACGGACGGCACGCCGCTGCCGGACGCGGTCCTCGACATCTGGCAGACGGGCCCCAGCGGCGGCTACGACATCTGGGACGAGCGCCAGCCCGAGTTCAACTTCCGCGGCCGCTTCGGCGTCGCCGAATCGGGCGAGTACGAGTTCCAGACGATGGTGCCGAAGCCCTACACGGTTCCGACCGACGGGCCGGTGGGCCGTTACCTCCAGGCGGTCGGCCAGCACCCGTGGCGCCCGGCGCACATCCACTTCAAGGTGACTGCGGGCGGCCACGAGCCGCTGGTGACGCAGGTCTTCTTCCCTGACGACCCGTATCTCGAGAACGACACGATCGGCGCCGTGAAGCCCGCCCTTGTGCGACCGCTGAAGCGCCACGACGGCGCCGAGCGCGGACTCGACGCGCCGTTCTCGACCTGCGACTTCGACGTCAAGCTCCGCCGCTCGGGCTG
Organism: Acidimicrobiia bacterium; assembly: GCA_035264545.1. Classification (GTDB taxonomy): domain Bacteria; phylum Actinomycetota; class Acidimicrobiia; order IMCC26256; family JACDBD01; genus JALZAA01. Next base: position 342 of record DATFPZ010000059.1, on the reverse strand, counting down.
AAGCGTGCGCTTCGCGAGCTGCTCGCTGCGCGACCGGCGGTTCGCCGGCCTCGTGGACGGCGACGTCGTACGGCCGCTGCGCGATGTCGCCGAGCTCGGCGCGGGCACGCCGGCGGAGCTGCTAGCGGATCCGCCGCTGAGCGACGAGCACGTCCCGCTCGCCGACGTGAAGCTGCGGCCCGTCGTCCCGCGGCCCGGCAAGGTGGTCTGCATGGGGCTCAACTACCGGGCGCACGTGGCCGAGGGCGTCTACGAGGTCCCCGAGTTCCCGGTGTTGTTCTCAAAGTTCGCCGAGACCCTCGTCGCCGCGGGCGAACCGATCGTCGTGCCGCCGGAGTCGTC
>DATFPZ010000058.1:0-7572 GCA_035264545.1 Acidimicrobiia bacterium | reverse complement strand
GGTGAGCTGATGGACCGTGTCCCAGAAGGCGCCCCGCGCCTCGCGACCGGCGTGGGGTGGCGTACCGACCGGGTCGACGATGACGCCGTCGGTGGCGAAGGCGTCGAGAAACGCATCCCGGTCGTTCGTCTGGTACGCGGCAACGTACGCGTCGACCGCCGCCTGCACCTGCTCCGGACTCGCCATCATCGCTCCTTCCATCTCCACGATGCGTACCTCAGGCCGAAGAGATCCGGTCCATGCGCGCATCGTGTTGCCGGTTGACCCCTCTCGGGGTCTCGTGAAACCCTTCACAATATGCGGGTCCTCGTGTGTGGGGGCGGCTTCGTCGGCACGTACGCGGCGCTGCGGGTCGAGCGCCGGCTCCGCGGCCGCGACGACGAGATCGTGCTCGTGAACGCGGAGAACTACCTGCAGTACCAGCCGTTCCTGCCCGAGGCCGCGTCGGGCACGATCGAGCCCCGTCACGTCCTGGTCGCGTTGCGACACGTCCTGCGCCGGACCCGGCTCATCGTCGGCGAGGTGGAGACGATCGACCACGCCGTGCACCGTGCGCGCGTCCATCTCCTCGAGGGCTCGACCGTCGACCTCGACTACGACGTGCTCGTCCTGGCGCCGGGCTCGGTGAGCCGGGTGCTGCCGGTACCGGGCCTCGCCGAGCACGCCGTCGGCTTCAAGACGATCGACGAGGCCATCCATCTCCGCAACGACGTGCTGGCCCGACTCGAGGCCGCCGCCGAGACCACCGACTCCGAGCGGCGGCGCGCCTTGCTCACGTTCGTCGTCGTCGGGGGCGGCTACGCCGGCGTGGAGGCGCTGGCCGAGCTGGAGGACCTCAGCCGCGCCGCGCTGAAGAAGTATCCCGAGCTTCGGGGCGAGCGCGCCCGATGGGTACTGATCGAGGCCACGGACCGGCTCCTCCCCGAGATCGACGAAGGACTCGCCGAGTACGCGCGGCGTCGCCTGACGCGGCGAGGGATCGATGTCCGCATGGGAACCAGCTTGGAGTCGGCCGAGGGCGGAATCATGCGGCTGTCGAGCGGCGAGGAGTTCGCGGCGACGACGCTCGTGTGGACGACCGGCGTGCGGCCGCATCCGCTGGCGGCGCGCTCGGGATTCCCCGTCGACGAACGGGGCCGCGTCACGTGCGACGAGTACCTGCGCGTCCAGGACGCCCACGGCGGCGTCGTGCCCGACGCCTGGGCCGCCGGTGACAACGCCGCCGTGCCTGACCTCACGACCGGCGGACTGTGCCCGCCCACGGCGCAGCACGCGATCCGCCAGGCGAAGCAGCTCGCCCACAACGTCGTCGCCTCGGTCCGAGGCGCGCCGCCGCGTCCGTTCCGCTACCACAACCGCGGACAGCTCGTGTCGTTGGGCCGCTATCGAGGCGTCGCCCGACTCCCCGGCCGCATCCGCGTGCGCGGCTTCGCGGCCTGGTGGCTCCACCGCACGTACCACCTCGCCAAGATGCCGACGTTGAACCGCCGCGTCCGGATCGCACTCGACTGGACCGTCGCGATGCTGTTCCCGCGCGACGTCGTCGCCCTCGGTTCGCTGCAACGGCCGCGCGAGGCGTTCCGGCGGGCCGCCGCCGAGGAGGAACGCCGGCGCGCCGGCTGACCCACAACGGGAGCGCTACTCGACGACCACGCCGTCGAGTGAAGGATCGGCGGGCGGGAACTGGGGATCGAGCCGGCGGAGCGTCTCGAGCACCAGCGTCGCGACGACGACGTCACGTACCCACTTGCGGTCGCTCGGCACGATCCACCACGGCGCGACGTCGGTCGACGTCTCGCTGATCGCGTCCTCGTACGCCGATTGATGGGCGTCCCATTGCTTGCGCGCTTCCAGGTCCTCGAGCCTGAACTTCCATCGCTTGGACGGATCGTCGAGACGCGCCTGAAGCCGCTGGCGCTGCTCCTCGCGCGAGATGTTGAGGAACACTTTCACGACCGTCGTGCCTTCGTCGACGAGCATCTGCTCGAAGTCGCGCAGGTGCCGGTAGCGGCGCCGGCAGTGCGCATCGTCGACGATCCCGAGCACGCGTGCTGCGACGACGTCCTCGTAGTGGGACCGGTTGAACACGCCCAGCCGTCCTCGCGCCGGGCACGCGTTGTGAACGCGCCAGAGGTAGTCGCGCTCGAGCTCGAGGGTGGTCGGCGCCTTGAAGCTCGTCACCGAGCAGCCCTGCGGATTCAGTCCCGTGAGCACCCGACGAATGACGCCGTCCTTCCCGGACGTATCGACGCCCTGGAGGACCAGCAGCACGCTCCGCTTCCCCTCGGCCCAGAGCCGTCCGTGCAAGGCCTCGAGCTCGTCGAGCAGGTCGTCGCGCTGCTTTCGTGCCTCCGGCTTTCCGGTCAGACCCAGTCGATCACCCGGGTCCCGCCCGGCGAGCCCGGGCGCCTGCGCCGGCGCGACCTTCAGCTGAGTGAGATCGAGGACCACCTTGTCTCCTCTAGTACCGCAGCTCGGCGACCACCGCGTAGTGGTCGGACGGGTACACGGCGTTGATCGGCTCGATCGCCGCGACGCGCGCGTCCACGACGTGACCGGCGCCGCGCGCCTTGCGCCATCCGACGAGGACGTAGTCGATGCGGCGGTCGGCCTCGAGGTCACGCGCGGCGAAGGCGTTGTCGTTCGACCAAGTGAACCCGGTCCCGTCCCCGGCCACGTCCCACGCGTCGACGAACACGAGGCGCGGGACCGGGACCGCGGCGCGGCCGGTGAGCATGCGGATCTCGTCGGAGTCGGGCTCGGCGTTGAAGTCGCCGCACACGATGGGCGGAAAGGTGCGCTCCCTCGATTCCGCCACGAACTCGGCCAGCGCCCGGACCTGCGCCTGGCGGACGTGGCTCTCGTCATAGCGCCAGTTGAGGTGCGTCGTGTAGAGCTCGAAGCGGCCCCGTGGGCCGTCAACCTCGACCTTGAGCGCGACCCGGAACTCGCCGGTCGACGGTGTGGTCGGGAGCGCGCGCGTATCGCTCGTCGCGATTGGCCAGCGTGAGAGGACCGCGTTGCCGAATGACGCTTCTCCGGCGTCGAAGCCGGACGCGAACACGTGCTCGTAGCCGAGCGCGTCCGCCAGCGCCTCGGACTGGCCGGTGCCGTCGTCGACGTCCCAGACCTCTTGCAGCGCGATCACGTCGGCGTCGATGCGGCGAAGGGTCTCGGCGATGGCGGGCTGACGCTCCGCCCAGGGGCCAAATCGCCACCACACGTTCCAGGTGGCCACGCGCAGTCGCGTCTCGATGAGGTCCAGCGGTTCCATGTGCATCGCCGCGCATGCCTACCACGATGCGTATCTGAAGGACGCTGAGCGTGCTTGAGATACGCATCGGTAGGCTGAAGACTGAACATCAGGCGACGCAGCCGGGAGCATCGATGATCGACTACGCCACCCTCGACTCCGCGATCGGGCACAACTGGTACGACCTCGACCCGGATCTCCAGGCTCGCGTGCGGCGCGACTGCCCGTCCGAGGACTTCGACTGGGCCGACGCCAAGCTGCGCGAGTTCGGCGGGCTCGTCGGCGAGCGGGTCGCGCCCAACTCGGAGGTCGTCGACGCCCATCCCCCGGAGCTCCGCCGCTACGACCGGTGGGCCGAAGAGGTCAACGAGATCGTCCACCACCCCGCCGGCGTGGACTCGAAGCGAGCGCTGTGGGCGAGCGGGTACGTCGGTGGCTTCGCGCGCGACGAGTCCGATCGGGGCCGTCCCGCGCCCGGCGTGATGCTCGCCGCGACCAGCTACCTGTTGTCCCAGGCCGACACCGGCCTCGTGTGCAGCCTCGGCATGACCAGCGGCGTCGCCGGTCTTGTCGCCGCGTACGCGCCGCCCGACGTGCGCGACGCGCTGTTGCCCGGCCTCCGGGGCAACACCTTCGACGGCGGCGTCGACGGATCGATGTTCCTCACCGAGCGCGACGGTGGTTCCGACCTCGGCCGCACGGTGCATTGCACGGCTCGTGACGTCGGCGACGGCCGAGTCGTGATCAACGGCGAGAAGTGGTTCTGCTCCAACATCGACGGCGCCGCCATCGTGATGTTGGCGCGTCCCGAGGGCGCGCCCGACGGCCCCGCGGGCCTCGGCCTCTACCTGGTTCCCAAGGAGCGCGAGGACGGTTCCCGCAACGGAATCACGATGCGCCGGCTCAAGCCGAAGCTCGGCACGAAGAGCGTGCCCACGGGCGAGGTCGAGTTCCACGACGCGCTCGGATACGCGCTGCGCCCCCGTCGCCGCGACGACGATGGCAACGGCTCCGCCTCTGACGCGGGCGGGCTCGGACGGATGATGGAGATGGTCAACGGATCCCGCTTCGGTGTCGCGCTCATGGGCCTCGGCATCGCCCGCCGCTCGTTCCTCGAGGGCACCATCTGGGCCCATCACCGGCGGGCCAAGGGTCGGCTCCTCGTCGACCTCCCGCTCATCCGCGAGCAGCTCGTCGACCTCCTCGCCGAGCTCGAGGCGGCGTTCGCGCTCGGCTTCGAGTGCGCGGCGGCCGCGCGCTCGCGCGACGGCGACCGCCTCCGGCGCATCCTCGTCCCGGCGGCGAAGGTGCGGCTCTGCCGGTTCGGCGTCGAGGCCGCGAGCAAAGCCGTCGAGCTGCACGGCGGCAACGGGTACTGCGAGGACTGGCCGCTCACGCGCCAGCTGCGTGACGCACAGTGCCACCCGATCTGGGAGGGGACCGAGCAGATCTGCCAGCTCGACGTCCTGCGCGCCATCCGGCGCGACACTGCCCACGAAGCGGCGCTGGCGCGCGTCGATCGTGCAATCGAGACCGCCCATGCCGGGCCCGAGTACGTCGCCGCCGCCGCCGCGGCGGTCAGCGCCGCTCGTCACGAGCTGGAGCGGCGAATCGACGAGCTTCCCTCGCTCGAGGCCGACCTCGCCGAAGCCCGCGCCGCGCACATCACGTCCCAGCTCGCTCGCACCGTCTCGGCCGCGTTGCTGTTGGAGCAGTCGGCGGATCCACACAAGGCGCTGGTGGGCGTGCGCTTCGCCCGGCGGAACCTCTCCCCCGCCGCGGCGTGGGACGACCGGGTCGCGACGGTGGCGGGCCGTGAGCTCCTTGCCTACGACGAGATCGACCACGCGACCGCGGAGAAAGCCGCTGCCTGAGGTCTACCCCTGACCTTCAACTGACGACGACGGGCAGGGAGGAGAGACCGATGGGTACGACGTTCAACTTCCCGGGCTCGGTCGCCGTCGTCACCGGGGCGTCGTCGGGGCTCGGTCGCCGTATAGCCCAGGACATGGCCGTCCGGGGCGCGACCGTCATCGGAGTTGCTCGCCGAGAGGGGCTCCTGCAGCAGGTCGCGGCCGAGATGCGGCGCTCGTCGCCGACCTCGGGCTACGTCGCATGCGACGTCAGCGACACCGACAGGTTCGCATCGGTGTTGTCCGATCTCGAAGGTGCCCACGGCCGTATCGACTTGCTCATCAACGACGCCGGAATCGGCGAGCCGGACGGCGAGAACATCGACAAATACCGCACGATCTTCGAGACGAACTTCTTCGCCGCCGTGGCCGGGACTCTTGCTGTCCTGCCCGGGATGGTCGAGCGTTCGAGCGGCGTCATCGTGAATGTCTCGTCCGACACCGGCCGCGCGCCCGGGCCGGGTGAGCCGGCGTACTCGGCGTCGAAAGCGGCGTTGAGCGCGTTCACGGAAAGCCTCTCCTACACCGTCGACGATCGTGGTGTGCGGCTCCACGTCCTCTACCCCGGGTACGTTTCCATGCCGATGACGGAAGGCTCCAATCCCACGAAGGTGCCGCGGTTCGTGCGCCGCACGGAGCACCAGGTTTCGCAAACGCTGCTCCGCGGCCTGGGCCGACCCCGCGTCGAGATCGACGCCACGCGTGTGGCACGCCTCGCGCCGGTGGCGCGAGCGCTCGTCCCCGGCGCGTACCGCCGTGGCGTGAAGTCGTTCACCCCGAGCTGATCGCCGTGCCCGCGCTGGTGGCGCTCGACGTCGCGGCCGATCCGGACGCGTGGCGCGCGCTCGGCTTCGCCGTCGACGATGACGATGTCTGCGCGGTCGAAGGCGTCGCCATTCGACTCGGATCGGCGGGCCGGAAGATCAGCGGCTGGGCCCTTGCCGACGTGCCGGGCGGCGTCGAGGTGGACGGGCTGCCCATCGTCCCGCCACCGCAGTCGCCGCCGGTCTCATCAGCGTCGCACCCCAACGGGACGGTCGCCGTGGACCATCTGGTCGTGATGTCGCCCGACCCCGACCGGACGACCAAGGCACTGGCCGCGCACGGCGTCGAGCCGCGCCGGCAACGGCACACCGACCAGTACGGCCCGCCGTTCACGCAGACGTTCTTCCGTCTCGGCCGACCGATCCTCGAGCTCATCGGGCCGGCCACGCCGGCGGGATCCGAGCCCGCCCGGTTCTACGGCGTCGCGTTCACGGTCGGCGACCTCGACGCCACGGCCGCGCTCCTCGGCGACCGGCTCGGTCGGGTCAAGGAAGCGGTCCAGCCGGGCCGGCGCATCGCGACGCTGCGTCGCGAAGCGGGCGCCGGCATCCCGCTGGCGTTCATGTCATCCGGCGCAGACTCGCTCGACGCCGGGACGAGCGGCGACGACGCTCAGTAACCGGAGCGACTTCCCGAGCTCGTCGACGGGGCCGTCGTAGCCGTCGGGGCAGATCCCGCCGAGGCCGATGCCGCGGCACCCGTGGTCACGGTCTCCCCCTTCTTGGAGAAGAACGCGCCTTGCATGCCCTGGTTCGTCGCGTCAGGCCCGTGGAATCGGCAGTAGAAGGCGAGAGCACCGTCAGTCGGCAGGGTCACGTCGACCGTCGCCTTCTTCCCGGGGTCGAGCACCGTGTCGATGCCGAGGCTGGGGATGGTGAAGGTGTGCTGGGTATTCCCCTCGTTCTCCAAACTGACCTTGACACTGGAGCCGAGCTTCGACTTCTCGAACGTGGGCTTGAAGTAGAAGTCGTCCGCCTCCACCGAGATCTTGCCCTTCTTCACCGTCTTCTCGCCCTTGTTCGTGACCTTGCCCTGCAGCGAGACCGGCGGGTTCTTGGCGGCGAGCGCGACACCGCCGACGAGCGCGGTGGCGGCGATTGGCACGACGATCAGGGCGAAAAGCTTGCGCATGATTTCTCCTACCTCGGTCGATAGCTGCCCATTCATACGGTGTGGGCTTCCGGATGGATTGCCCTGCACCCCAGTCGTCCAAACGTGCTCCCGGGTGCCTGGTCGGTCGGCGCGCTGATCTGCGAGCGTGCCGCCTCGGAGCGAGACCTAGCGCGGGTCCTGCCGGTCGAGGTTCCAGTGCCGCACGATCGAGCACGTCCATCCGGTGTCCGCACGCGGGAGAACGCCGAAGCGGCTGATCACGCGTTGTCCCCCCTCGTGGTCGCTGTACAGCAGGTCGATGGTGAGCCGCCGCCGCGCTTCGACCGCTCCCAGAACGCCGGCGTACGCGTCATCGGCCCGATCCCGAATCGCACCCTGCCAGAAGCCGACATCTCCGGGCGGCACGTACAAGTCACGCGTTTGGCGACGGAACGCGTCTGGATCTGCATGCGGCTGATCGGCGAGCAG
>DATFPZ010000057.1:0-3315 GCA_035264545.1 Acidimicrobiia bacterium | reverse complement strand
ATCCGCTCGCTCGGCAAGATCTCGTGCGCGTCTACACCGAGGAGCGCATCCGCGCCTGGACCAACGAGCGCGTGCGTGCGCAGGTCCGGGCGGGCCGGGCGCCCGGGCCCGAGAGCTCGATCGGCAAGGTGCACCAGGGCGAGCTGAACCAGCGCATCCAGTCGCTGGCGGTCGCGTTGCTCGGCATGGACGCGGTGGCATGGGATAGTCAGGCCACCGACTATGCGGCGTCGTTGCCCTTCGAGGTGCGAGGAATGCTGCGCAGCCGGGCGAACACGATCGAGGGTGGTACCACCGAGGTCAACAAGAACGTGCTCGGCGAGCGCGTACTCGGTCTGGCGCGGGAGCCCGATCCGTGGCAAGGACACCCGTGGCGCGAAGTTCCGCGCAGCTGATGGCGTACGAGACGCTGCTCGTTGAGCGACGCGGCCCGGTCGGCTGGCTGGTCTTTGACCGCCCGGGCGCCGGGAATGCGATGGACGCGACCATGTTCCGAGAGCTCGAAGCCGCATGGCGCGAGCTGGATGACGATCCGGCCGTGCGAGTCATCGTGAACACAGGCAATGGGCCCGCGTTCCAGACCGGGATCGACGTCGTGCAGCTCGGTCACGACAAGCAGGCGCTGCGCGAGCAGTCCCGCCGGACGAGAGACGCCGAGCTTCGACTCACCGCCTGGCACAACCAGGTCTGGAAGCCGGTGATCGCGGCCGTCAACGGCGTCTGCGCCGGAGGCGGGCTCCACTTCGTCGCCGACGCCGACATCGTCGTCGCGGCGTCGAACGCGTCGTTCGTCGACCCGCACGTCTCCCTCGGGCAGGTGAGCGCGTACGAGACGATCGGCCTCGTCCGCAAGTCGCCGATGGAGCCGATCGTCCGGATGGCGCTGGTCGGCACGTACGAGCGCATTGACGCGGCGCGTGCCCGACAGCTCGGCATCCTGTCGCAGGTCGTCGACCCGCCGGCGCGTCTCCGCGCCGAGGCACAGCAGCTCGCCGAGAAGATTGCGCGCAACTCTCCCACGGCCATGCGGGCCACGAAACAGGCGCTGTGGGCTGCGCTCGAGCGCGGGCTCACCGACGCGTGCCGCGCCGGCGCCCGCGCGCTGATGTCGATGTGGGGCCATCCGGACCAGGAGGAAGGCCCGAAGGCGTTCGCCGAGCAGCGGGGCCCCGTCTGGCGGCCGCTCGACCCGCGAGAGAGGACGACGGCATGACGTATTCGCAGTTCGAGTGCCTGAAGCTCGAGCGGCGGGGGCCGGTCGGGTGGCTGATCAACAACCGCCCCGACCGGCTGAACGCTATGTCGGCGCGTATGCGCGACGAGTTCGCGATCGCATGGACCGAGCTCGATCGCGACGCGGACGTGAAGGTGATCGTGCACACGGGCGAGGGCCGCGCGTTCCAGACCGGCGTCGACGTCGCCGAGATCGCCAGCGACGGGGTCGGTATGGAGCGTTACCGGCGCTCATTGGAGGAGTTCGACCTGCATTTCACGGCGTGGCATCAGCAGGTGTGGAAGCCGGTCATCACGGCGGTGAACGGCATGTGCGCCGGCGGCGGTTTCCACTGGATCGCCGACGCCGACGTCGTCATCGCCGCGTCCGACGCCGAGTTCTTCGACCCGCACGTCTCGATCGGGCAGGTCGTGTCGCTCGAGGCCATCGGCCTCATCCGGAAGATGCCGGTGGAGGCCGTGATGCGCATGGCGTTCGTCGGCCGGCACGAGCGGCTGTCGGCGGCGCGGGCGTACGAGCTCGGCATGATCAGTCAGGTCGTCGACCCGCCGGACCAGTTGCGTGACGAGGCGCAGGCCCTCGCCGAGAAGATCGCCCGCAACTCGCCGGCGGCCATGCGGGCGACGAAGCGGGCGTTGTGGGGCGCCCTCGAGCAGGGCCTGACCGACGCCTGCCGCGCCGGCGCCGGCGAGCTTGTCTCGATGTGGGGTCATCCCGACCAGGAGGAAGGGCCCCGGGCCTTCGCCGAGAAGCGGGACCCGCGCTGGCGCGACCTCACCGAATCCTGACAGCACCTGGCATATCCGTTCACGGCCGAAGTCGGCGCCGGCCGGGCGTAGCCGAGCCGCGCAGCGTCCTTCGAGACCTGCGAAGCTTCACGCCGTGCCGGACTCCCGGAAGGCATTGATCAACGCGGCGCTGGGGTTGGCTGCGCTGCTGCTCACGAGCGTGTTGTGGCGCCACCCGCTCGCGCTCACCTCGCTCCAGATCGCCACTGGCGCTGCGATCTACGCGCTCCGGCCCAGCCGGACCAGCGCCTGCATCTACGCGGTCGGATTCGTCTTCGGCCCGCTCGCGGAGGGCTTGGCCATCCAGACGGGCGCCTGGGAGTACGCGTCACCGAGCGCGCTGGGCATTCCGCTGTGGCTCCCGTTCGTGTGGGGCAACGCGGCGCTGTTCATCCAGAACACGGCCGACCTCGGGAAGGCGATCTTCGCCAAGGACGCTGCTCCGAGTGCCGCCCCAGATGTCGTTGCACCGCTCGCACACCTCCTCGGGGATGACACCCCAGCGCATGAGCACGCCGAAGATGATGCATCCGAGGCAGATCGCGAACACGGATTCGAGCGTCGCGGCGACGACGATCGCGCCGAGCAGCACGTACGCCGCGCCTGAGCTCCCGAACCCGAAGTACGCGACGGCGGCCGCGACCGTGACCGTCGCGCCGATCCCCTGCGCGAATCGCTTCGGTGGTCCGGGCACGTACTTCGCCGGCAACGGCAGCCGCGGCGTGATCACCTTCGTGACGAGCTGGCCGAGCGGGCTCAGCGTGGGGCCGGTCAGCACGCGAGCGACGAACCCGTACGCGAGCGGGATGAGCAGCCAGAACTGACCGAACACGATCGCGGCCACCGCCATGGTGACGACGCCACCCGCGACCAGGCGCGCCGACAGCTCGTTCACCGGGTTCGGGAACGAGAAAAGCTTGCGGGCGGTCATGACTTCTTCGCCGCCTCGAAGGTGCCCTCGAAGTGCCACACCCCGGTGAAGTCGTTGAAGGGACCGCCGACGATCTGGCTCGACCACTCGAGGACGTACTTGCGCGTCTTCGAGTCGTAGGTCCCGCTGACCGCCTTGGTGAGCCCGGGCTTCGACCCGTCGGGCTTGGGCGAGCCCTGGTTGAAGTCCTGGAAGTTCCACGACGCGTCGACGGCCTTCACGTCACCGGTGAGCTTGCCGCCCTTCACCGTGATCTTCGGCTTGGGCACGTCAGTCGTCGTCTGCGGGTCGGTCTCGTTGGTCGACACGCCGAAGTTGATCGCCGTGAACGGTAACGGCTTGACGATGCGGCCGGCCAGCGA
>DATFPZ010000056.1:0-20617 GCA_035264545.1 Acidimicrobiia bacterium | reverse complement strand
TCGGGCCGGTCTCCACACCGGTGAGTGCGAACTACGCGGTGATGACCTCGCCGGGATCGCCGTGCACATCGGCGCGCGCGTCGCCTCGATCGCAGACCCGGGCGAGGTTCTCGTCACCAGTACCGTCCGCGATCTCGTCGCCGGCTCCGGCATCGACTTCGCCGACCGCGGCCGTCACGCTCTCAAAGGCGTGCCCGGCGAGTGGCAGGTGCTCGCCGTGCGAGGATGATCCCGTGACTGCGACGGGGGGCGGCGACGTCCACGACTGGGGACCGCTGGTTGGCGACCTCAAAGCGCGCCGCGACCGCGCCCGGGAGATGGGCGGGCCGGAGCGGGTCGAGCGCCAGCACTCGCTCGGCAAGCTCACCGTGCGCGAGCGCCTCGACCTGCTCCTCGACCCGGGCACGTGGGTCGAGTACGCGCTGCTCGCCGACCACATGGACGCCGGCCTCGGCGACCGGTACCTCGCCGCCGACGGCGTAGTCACCGGCGTGGGCGAGATCGACGGCCGGCCCGTCGCGATCGGCGCCTACGACTTCACCGTGATGGCCGGCTCGATGGGCCAAGTCGGGGAGCACAAGATGGCCCGCCTGCGTGAGCTGTCGGTCCGTCAGCGCATCCCGTTCGTGTGGCTGCTCGACTCGGCCGGCGCGCGCATCCAGTCGACGAGCGGCTCGACGTTCGCCGGCGCGGGGGCCTTGTTCCGCGAGCAGGTCGCGATGAGCGGCGTGGTGCCGATGGTTGCCGCGATGCTCGGCCATTGCGCGGCCGGCACGGCGTACATCCCGGCCCTGGCGGACTTCGTGCCGATGGTGAAGGGCACGTCGTCGATGGCGCTCGGCGGGCGCCACCTCGTGAAGGCGGCAGTCGGGGAGGACGTCACCGAGGAGGAGATGGGCGGCTCCGCCGTCCACACGAAGATCTCCGGCGTCGCCGATCTCGAGGTGGCCGACGACAAAGAGTGCCTCGAGATCGTCCGCAAGTACCTCTCCTTCTTCCCTTCGCACAACCAGCAGGCGCCGCCGGTGCAGGAGAGCGCCGATCCCGTCGACCGGCGGGTCGAGGAGCTCTACGACATCGTGCCCACGGCACCTCGGCGGGCGTACGACATGCGCAGGGTGGTCACCGCGGTCGTCGACGACGGCGACGTCCTCTGGATCAAGCCCGAGTGGGCGAAGAACGTCGTGACCGCTCTCGCCCGCGTCGGGGGCGAGCCCGTCGGGATCGTCGGGAGCCAACCGATGGTGCTGGGCGGCGCGCTCGATGTGAACGCGGCCGACAAGGTGGCGCGCTTCGTCTGGCTGTGCGACGCGTTCGGGATCCCGCTCGTGTTCCTCCACGACGTCCCCGGGTTCATCGTCGGCTCGGCCGTCGAGAAGCAGGGGATCATCCGCCACGGCGCCAAGATGCTGTTCGCGGTCTCGGAGGCGACCGTCCCCAAGATCAGCGTGGTGATGCGCAAGAGCTACGGCGCCGGGTACTTCGTGATGAACGGCACCGCGTACGAGGCCGACTTCATCGTGGCGTGGCCGACGGCGGAGATCGCGGTGATGGGTCCCGACGGCGCCGTCAACATCATCCACCGCAAGACGATCGAAGCCGTGCCCGAAGAGGAGCGGACGCAGAAGCGCCTCGAGCTGGCCGAGGAGATCCGCCAGAACATCGACCCCTACATCGCCGCCGGGCACGCGCAGCTCGACGATGTGATCGACCCCGCCGAGACCCGCCACGCGATCTGGCGCGGCCTCCAGGTATCGCGCGCCAAGCGCGTCGACCGCCCCTGGCGCAAGCACGGCGTCCTCCCCGTGTGACGATGCGTATCTGAACTGCGCCAGGCGCAGGTGAGATACGCATCGTGGATAGGCTGCGCCGCCTATGGCGGAGATCCGGGCGGAGATCGCGGCGAACGTCTGGCAGGTGGTGGCCGAGGAGGGGCAGATGGTCGCCGAGGGCGACGAGATCGTCATCCTCGAATCCATGAAGATGGAAATCCCGGTCCTGACCGAGATCCCCGGCGTCGTGCGCGAGCTCCACGTCGAGCCCGAGCAGGTGGTGCAAGAGGGCGATCTCATCGCCATCATCGACGAGAGTTGACGCGTGATCCGCTGGGAGGTCCGCGACCGCGTCGGGGTCGCGACCATCGACCGGCCCGAACGCAGGAACGCGCTGAACGCGGAACTGTGCGCGCAGCTGCTCGCTGATCTCGAAGCCGTGCCCGACCTGCGGGCGGTGGTGATCACCGGCGCCGGCGACAAGGCGTTCTGCGCCGGGGCCGATCTCGTCGTGCGGACCGAGGATGCTTCGGAGCCCGGCGGCGGCGACACGTTCCGGCCCGCGTTCGATCGGCTCCTCGACGCGATCGTCGACTACCCGGCGCCCGTGCTCGCGGCGGTCAACGGCCCCGCGATCGGCGCCGGCATGCAGCTCGCGGTCGCCTGTGACGTGCGCGTCGCGGCCTTCGGCGCGACGTTCTCGATTCCCGCCGCGCGCCTCGGCGTGTTCCTGAGCCCGGTGAACGTGCAACGGCTCGCCGCGCTCGTGGGCCAGGGCGCGGCCCGCGACCTGCTGCTCACGGCGCGCACGCTCACCGCCGACGAAGGCGCCGCGGTCGGGCTCGTGCAGCGACGAGTCCCCGATGCGCTCGAAGCCGCACTCGAGCTCGCCGTCGAGATCGCCGAGCTCGCCCCTCTGACTGTCCAGGGCCACAAGCGTGCGCTCAACCTGGTGGCCGGCGAGGTGGATGCAATCGACCTCGCCGAGATGCGGGAGCTCGAGGCCCGCGCCTTCGCCAGCCAGGACCTGCGGGAAGGGCTCGCCGCGTTCACCGAGAAACGCGCCCCGCGCTTCGAGGGGCGCTAGGAGCGCTGCGGCCGCGCCAGCTGCCAGATCAAGGCGCCCGGCAGACCGACGAACGCCGCTTCCACGGCCTCGGGGATGAATCGGGCCGCCATTCCCTGCCCCGCGGCCTCCTCGGGCCCGAGGCGCGGCTCGGCGCAGCGGACCACGTCGAGCCCGGCGCACGCGAACGCGTCGAGGAACTCGCTGTGCAGGTGCGAATGCTGGCGCACGAACGCGAGGCTGCCGTCGGCTGCTTGGAAGAGCGCCTGCCCGCCCGTAACCGCCAGGCCCGGATGCGGATCGGACACCACGACGTGACCACCCGGACGCACGACCCGGCCAACTCGGCGACGGGTGGACGAAGATCGTCGAGATGGGCGAGCGCGAGCGCGCACACCACTACGTCGACTTCGTCGTCGCCGACGGGCAGTTCGCGCAGGTCACCCTCGAACAAGCGGGCGTCGGGAACACGCGCCCGGGCCAGATCGAGCATCTCGGGGGAGCCGTCGACCCCGATCACGTCGTGGCCCCGTCGCACGCTACCGGCGAGGCTCGGCGCGCGCGTGTGAGAATCCGGGCCCGGCCCGAGCCGGCCGAAGGAAGGGAGCCACGATGAATCGCAAGTTCTCGATCCGCCCGGCGCTCACGCTCAAGGGGAGGCAGTTCAAGGGCCTGCGCGGCTGGGCCGGCAAGCCCTTCCACCCGCCGCTCACCGACATCCCGGTCGCGGCCTACGTGCTCGCCGCGGTGTTCGACGTGATCTCCCGGATCGCGGGCGACGACTCGTCGATCGGCCGCGAGTTCTTCGTCACCGCCACGCACGTGATCATCGCCGGCGCGATCGTGTCGCTCCTCGCCGCGCTGACGGGCTTCTGGGACTGGTGGCGGTCGACGTCGGCGGGGAACCAGGCTCGCCGCACGGCGAACTGGCACATGACCGTCATGCTCACGGTCACCGGGATCGTGATCGTCGACATCGTGATCCGGCTGTTCCAGTGGAGCGATCACGTGGCGACCACGCCGCTCGTGATGATCCTCTCGATCGTCGCCGGCTTGCTCGTGAGCCTCGGTGCGACCTATGGCGGCGAGCTGATCTTCGACTACGGCTTCAACGTGGAGACGTCGGGTGATCACCCGGTGTGGCACGACTCGGAGGTCGACGTCCTTCCCGGGCAGCACTAGCCATCCGTACGACCAGCCACGCCCCTGCGACTGCCCACACGACGGCGAGCGCGGTCACCGTCGCCGTCGTGTAGTCGAGGGGCTGGACCGACGGGTTGTCGGGCACCTGGTCGCGCCCGAAACCGCGCAAGGCGGGGAACACGACGATGAGCAGGACGCCGGTCGTGAGCAGCGCGGCCTGCACCGGGGCGCGGCACCAGCGCGGCAGGGCACGCGCAACGGCTGCCCCGACCAGGCATGCGAATGGCGCGAGGACGAAGTCGTGCGCGACGTCCGCACCGACGAGCCAGCTGCCGACCTTTGCGCCGGCGCCGACGCCCATGTCGCCGACCAGGCCGACCGCGCCGAAAGCCATGAGTGCTGTGCCGATCGGCAGCGCGATCCAAAATGCTCGTCCGTACCGGGGCGGGCTCATCGCGCCACGAGTCGCGTGACCCACTTCGTCTGCATGACGCCGGGTCGGTTCGGGCCGATGAGGCGGAGTGGGTAGCCATGGTCGATGTCGAGGGGCTCGCCGTTGACCTCGAGGGCCAGCAGCGTGTCGGGATCGTGGGCGTGCCAGCGGTTGAGGTCCGAGAACCGGTACGCCCGCCGTCGTTGCAGCGAGTGCACTCGCACCTCGGCGGCCGAGTCGGCGCCGGCACGATCGAGCAGATCGCGCACGCGCACACCCCGCCAGCGCTGCGTCGTGCTCCATCCCTCGACGCACGAGATAGGAAGCGTCGCCTCGTGCTGCGGCATCGCCAGCAGCTGGTCCCGCGTGAACACGAGCTTCCGGCGGACCTTGCCCTCGACGAGTAGGCGGTACTCCGGGCTGCGCGCCCCCTCGACGACGCCGGCGGTGGCGGCGGTGCGGTTCACGGGGAAGCCCTGCGGTCCGGTGTCGGGGCGGCGCGGCGCGAGCAACGCAAGCTTGCGCAGCGGCGAGACGGTCTGACCGACCGTGAACACCGTGACCGCGCCGGCGGCGGCGAAGACCGAGGCGAGGAACGTGCGCCGGTCAAAGGCGCTCTCGCGCTGCCGATGCGTACCTGAAGGTCGCTCAGCGACGCTGAGGTACGCATCAGTGGGGTCGCGTACGAACAGTGCGGAACGGGTCGTGGCCCACTTCGCGCCGATGTGCACGACGAGGGCGCCGATCGTGATCCACGCGACCCAGTAGTGGGCGGCCCGGAAGCCGAACGGCCACGGATACCACAGGTGCGTGTCGGCGAGGCCGGTAAAGAGCTCGAACACGCCGCCGGCCACGAGCGGGAAGATCGTCAGGCGCTCGACCAGATGCGCGACCGACGAGAACGGGGGCCACGCGAACAGCTTCGGGAACACGACCCAGAGCTTGGCGAGCAGCAGCGGGATCGACGCGAGTCCCGTGGCGACGTGCACGCCCTGGGTGACGCGATACAGACCAGCGGGACGCGACGGCCACTGGAACCAGCTCGGCGGGTCCTGGATCAGGTGTGAGAGCACGCCCGTGACGAAGCACACCGTGAAGGTGACGCCCAGCGCGACGCCGAGCAGGGCGGCGTTGCGTTCGTCGCGCAGGTCGCTGGTGAAGACCCGCGGGGTGGTCTGTTCACGCACGGCGGAGCGCTCCGAACCAGCGGTCGGCGATAGGCCAGACGTCCTCGACGACGAGCCCGGTCGCAGCGGCGGGCGTGGACAGGTCGTCGGCGCCGACGGCAGTCCAAGGGAACCACGGGCCTTCCACACCGCCGATGTCGAAGCGCACGAGCTCGACCGTGGGCGCGGTTCCGGGCGGCTCCAGCTCGACGAGCACGGTGCCGCCCGGTCTCAGCAGCGAGGCCACCCGCTCGAGCAGCACGGCGGGATGCCCGCCGATGCCGAGGTTGCCGTCGAGGAGCAGCGCGCTCGACCACCGCCCCGCACCGGGAACCCGATCGAACACCGACCGCGCGAGCACCGGCGCGCCACGGCGGCGAGCGAGGTCGACGGCCGCGGGGGTGATGTCGATACCGAGCGCGACGACGCCGCGTTCTGCGAGCGCGAGCACGTGGCGGCCCGGCCCACAGCCCACGTCGAGCACCGGTCCCACCACGCGACCGAGCACGGCGTCGTCCTCGAGGGAGAGCGGCTCGAACCAGCGGTGCGCACGCGCCGGAAGCGCGGTTCCATCGGGCGCACGAAGAACGGCGGTCACTGTGCCGCGAGCGCGCCGTCGAGCGCGCCGAGCCGGGGCACCATCGAACGCAGCGTCGCCGCGAACCGGGTGCCGGGTGCAGTGCGGGCGACGGCGAGCGCGTCATCGAAATCGTCGACGTCGCGCAAGCTCGGGAGCGCGACCGTGCGGAGGTGAAGCTCGCGCAACCGAGCGCGTTGTGCGTCGCCGGTATACGGCGTGCTCATCGGGACACCCAGGAACACGGCGGGGTCAGGCGCGCGCAGCCCGAGACCCCACCACCCGCCGTCGACAGACGGCCCGAGGACCGCGTCGACACGGGGCGCGCCCAGCGCGCGGAGCGCCGCCGCGAGCCGGGGCGGCGTGAGCTGGGGTGTGTCCATGCCGATCAGCAGTCCGCCGCTGCCGGTGTCGGTGAAGGCGTGCGCGAGTCGCTCGTCGAGGCCGTTGCCGCGCTGGGGGAACACCTCGAAGCCCAGGGGAAGCCACGGGCCGGGCGCGCCGTCGAGAACGAGCACGCGCCGGTCACACCATGTCGCGGCGACGATTCGCAGCGTGTCGACGAGCGCAGCCTCGGCAAGCTCCGCCGCCTGCTCAGGATCGCACGGAGGGCACAAGCGTGTCTTCACGCGTCCCGGCACCGGCGCCTTGGCCAGCACGATGACCGTCACCACATCACCCGAGCCATGTCGAGCACCGTTCGCGCGGTGCCGCGTACGGTGCCCGTCACCTTGGAACGGCCGATCCTCGGCGCGTACGAGACCGGGACCTCGAGGATCCGCCAGCCGGCGCCCACCGCCCGGACGACCATCTCGAGTGGCCAGCCGAAGCGACGGTCGGTGACGCCCAGCGCGAGCAGGTCTTCCCGCCGGACCGCCCGCATCGGGCCGAGGTCATGCACGCGCGCGCCGACTCGCCGCGCCAGGAGGAGCGCCAATGCCCGGTTTGCAAGCCGCGCGTGCAGCGGCCACGCGCCCGCGCCCGTCGCGCGGCGTGCGCCCACGACGAGGTCGGCGTCGCCGGCGATGACCGGCGTGGCGACGTGCGGCAGGTCGTGGGGGTCGAGCGAGCCGTCGCAGTCCATGAAGCACACAACATCGCTCGTCGCCGCTCGCAAACCGGTGAAGCACGCGGCGCCGAACCCTCGTGCCGGCTCCATCACGACCCGCGCGCCGAGGTGCAACGCGACCTTCGCGGAGCCATCGGTCGATCCGTTGTCGACCACGATCGGCTCGTAGCCACTCGGTAGTCGCGCGAGAACTCCTGGAATCGCCTCCGCTTCGTCGAGCACCGGCAGCACGACGTCGGGCATCGCTGCGACGGTACCCACGCGCCGCGTCGCGACAACGATCTTGGTGCTTACGATTTTCGAAACAGCCGCGCTTGCCGAGCGACGCGTCGAGCCTCATCGGTACAGTCCGACCGTGACCACCGGTGCCGTCGACACCGCAATCGCGGCGCGCCGGGATGCAGCGCGCGAGGCGGACGCCGCATCGAGCTCGGCACGCACGACGGTCGCGGTCCTCACCGTGTGGGCGATCGTGATCGGGGCCGCACACGTGCTGCTCGAGCGGATCCAGGCGGCGGGAGCGAACATCCGAATCCAGGCCGCTCCGCTGGTCGGCACGTTCGACCTCCGCGTGAGCGGACGTCTCCTCGCGGCCCTCACCGTCGGCACGGTGCTGGTGTTCGGCGCCCCCCGGCTCTTGGCGCGGGTCACATGGCGCACGCTGCTTCCCGTGTCGGCGGCGGCCGCGGCGACGTGGGCGGTCTCGCTCGCGCTGGTCGACGGCGTGCAGGGCTTGACGAGCCCGCTCGAAGCGCGCACTGAGTACCTGGCCGACGTGGCCAACGTCGGATCACCGGGCGCGTTCCTCTCGACGTTCGTCGACCGCATCGGCGACTACAGCATCCATGTCCAAGGCCACCCGCCGGGCATGTTGCTGTTGCTCTCGGCCCTCGACCGCGTCGGGCTCGCAGGCGCGGGCTGGGCCGCGGCGCTGTGCATCGCCGGTGGCGCGGTCGCCGTTCCCGCCGTGCTCGTCGCGGTGCGCGAGGTCGCGGGCGAGGAGATGGCGCGGCGGTCCACCCCTTTCCTCGTGATCACTCCCGCTGCGATCTGGATCGCCACGAGCGCGGATGCCTTCTTCATGGGCGTGAGCGCGTGGGCGGTGGCGCTCGTCGTGCTCGCCACCGGGCGTCAGGGCCGGCGATCCGACGTGTACGCGCTCGCCGGTGGGCTGCTCTTCGGCGCGGCGGCCTTCCTGTCCTACGGGCTCATGCTCCTCGCCGTGGTGCCGGCGGCGGTCGCCTGGCAGCGTCGCCGGCTCCGTCTGCTCGCGCTCGCCGCGATCGGAGCGGCGCCGGTGTTCCTCGCGTTCCTCGCCGGCGGCTTCTGGTGGGTCGGCGGCCTCGTCGCCACCCGCGAGCAGTACTTCGCCGGGGTCGGCTCTCGCCGCCCCTACCTCGACTTCCTGGTGGCCAACGCCGCGTGCCTCGCGATCGTGCTCGGCCCGGCCGTGACAGTGGCGCTGGCCCGGGTGCGCGACCGCAGGCTGTGGCTGCTGGTGGGCGGCGCCCTCCTGGTTCTGGGAGCCGCGATGATCAGTGGGATGTCGAAGGGTGAGGTCGAGCGCATCTGGCTGCCGTTCGTGATCTGGCTCCTGCCCGCCGGCGCGGTCCTGGCCGCGGGTCGAGCGCGCGTCACGACCGGGTGGCTCGGGCTCCAGGCGACGGCGGCGATCGTCGTGGCGACCGCGGTGAAGACGTCGTGGTGACGGACACGCCGACCCGCGTCCTGGTCGTGGAAGACGACCCGACGGTTGCCGAAGTCGTCACGCGGTATCTCGAGCGTGAAGGGTTCGCAGTCGAGTCCGTCGGCGACGGCAACGAAGCGCTGGCGAGCGCCGACGCGCAGCTGCCCGACCTCGTCGTGCTCGACATCATGCTCCCGGGCCTGGACGGGCTCGAGGTGTGCCGTCGCCTGCGCTCGCGCGCGCCGATTCCGGTGGTGATGCTCACGGCCCGCGGCAGCGAGGAGGACCGGGTGCTCGGGCTCGAGCTCGGCGCCGACGATTACGTGTCCAAGCCGTTCTCACCCCGTGAGCTGACGGCCCGGGTGAAGGCCGTGTTACGCCGGGCCGGGTCGCCGCTCGGTGAGGTCGACACCGCGGGGACGGTCGAATTCGACGGGCTCCAGATCGATCTCGGCGCGCGCGAAGCCCGCGTGCACGGCGAGCTCGCGGCGCTCACGGCTCGCGAGTTCGAGCTGCTCGCGTTCCTCGTCCGCCGCCCCCGGCAGGTCTTCCGTCGTGACGAGCTGCTCGAGCACGTGTGGGGGTACACCTACGGCGACACCTCCACGGTGACCGTGCACATCCGCCGCCTGCGCGAGAAGATCGAAGACGACCCGTCCACCCCCCGGCGCATCACGACCGTCTGGGGCGTCGGCTACCGGTTCGATCCGTGAACGAGACCATCGAGCTCGCTCTGCTGGCGGCGGGAACGGCCGCGGTCGCCGCCATCATCGGGGCGCTCGTGTTGCGCACCCTCCGACGGCGGAGCCTCGGGACCCAGGTTGCCGCGGTGGCGGTCGTGGCCGTGCTCGGTGTCGGGGTGGGCGCATGGGCGGGCGCCCGCGCGATGTTCCTCTCCGAGCACGACCTCTGGGCGCTCGGGGTGATCCTGGTCGCGGCGGGCGCAGTCGGGGTCGTGAGCGCGCTCATCCTCGGGCGGCGCGTGGGAGCGGCGAGCGAGGCACTCGTCAGCGTTGCCCGACGTCTCGGGGACGGCGACCTCCCACCGGCGGGGCCGGGACCGGGGGCGCCACAGGAGCTGGCGCGCCTCCACCGCGAGCTCGAGCTGACCTCGCGCCGGCTCGAGCAGGCCCGGACGCGTGAGCAGGCGCTCGACAGCTCGCGGCGCGAGCTCGTCGCCTGGGTCTCGCACGATCTGCGCACGCCGCTCGCCGGCATCCGCGCCATCGTCGAGGCGCTCGAGGACGGGCTCGTCGACGATCCCGAGACCGTGGCGCGCTATTACGCGACCCTGCGAGGCGAGGCCGACCGGCTCGCCGAGCTCGTCGACGACCTCTTCGAGCTGAGCCGCGCGCAAGCGGGCGTGCTCCAGCTCCAGCTCGAGCGGGTCTCGCTCGGCGACCTCGTCTCCGACGCGCTCGCCGGGGCGTCGCCGATCGCGGCGGCGAAGGGCGTCCGCCTGGAAGGGCGCCTCGACGGCCCGCCAGCCGAGCTCGAGGTCTCCACGTCCGAGGTGCTGCGGGCGCTGCGCAACATCCTGGAGAACGCGATCCGGCACACCCCGAGCGACGGCTCCGTCACCGTCGAGGCCGGTCGCGACGACGCCGGCGCGTACGTGTCGGTGATCGACACCGGCGGCGGCATCCCCGAGCGCGACCTGCCCCGCGTCTTCGAGGTCGCCTTCCGCGGAGACGCGGCCCGAACTCCCGGTGACGCCGGCGCAGGCCTCGGCCTGGCGATCGCTCGCGGCTTCGTCGAGGCCCATCGAGGCGACATCACGGTCCGGAACGAGGACGGCGGCTGCCGCTTCACCGTTCATCTTCCGCTGCCGGGGCGGGCGTAAGTGCGCGTCCTCGTCACCGGCGGCGCAGGTTTCATCGGATCGCACGTGGTCGACGCCCTCGTCGCGGGCGGCCATGAGGTGCGCGTGCTCGATTCCGCGCCGTCCGCGGCATGGGCCGCGGACGGCGTCGACGTTCGCCGAGGCGACGTTCGTGACGCCGACGCGGTGCGAGGGGCGATCGTCGGCGTCGACGCCGTGTGCCACCAGGCCGCCATGGTCGGCCTCGGCGTCGACTTCGCCGACGCACCCGCGTACGTCAGCCACAACGACGCCGGGACCGCCGCGCTGCTCGCAGCGCTCCACGAGCAACGGTTCCGGGGACGACTCGTGTTGGCGAGCAGCATGGTCGTGTACGGCGAGGGTCGGTACCGGTGCCGGACACACGGCCTCGTCCGGCCCGGTCCGCGGGACCCGGTGCGCCTGGACCGCGGCGAGTGGGACCCGTGCTGCCCGGCGTGCGGCGGGACGCTGATGCCCGCGCCGGTCCCCGAGGACGCGCCCGCCGATCCGCGCAACGTGTACGCGGCGACGAAGCTGCACCAGGAGCACTTGTGCTTCGTCTTCGGGCGTGAGCAACGGGTGCCGGTGACCGCGCTGCGCTACCACAACGTGTACGGCGCCCGCATGTCGCGCGACACGCCCTATGCCGGGGTGGCGGCGATCTTCCGCAGCGCGCTCGAGGCGGGGCGGGCCCCAAGGGTGCTCGAGGACGGGCGGCAGCGTCGCGACTTCGTCCACGTGCTCGACGTGGCGCGTGCGAACGTGCTCGCGCTGACGGCCGATCCGCCGGTGACCGGCGCGCTCAACATCGCCAGTGGTGCGCCCCGGACCGTCCTCGACCTCGCCGGCGCGCTGACGGGCGCGACGGGAGACGGATCGCCGGCGCCCGAGGTCGTCGGGGGATACCGTCTCGGCGACGTCCGCCACGTGTTCGCGGAAACGGAGCGCGCACGCGCGCGTCTCGGGTTCACGGCGAGTGTCGGGTTCGAAGACGGCGTGCGTGACTTCGCGTCGGCGCCGCTGCGCGCCGGCGCGGCTCAGTAGTTGTTGGGCAGGAAGCGCTCGAGATACGTGTAGAACACGAACAGCGCGACGAGGAACGGGATCACGCCGGCGAACCAGGTGGTCCAGCGTGGGTAGCGGTGGAAGAGGAGCCACCACAGCCCACCGACGAGCGCCGCGATCAGGCCCGAGACGAAGACCGGCGTCCGAGACTCGCTCCCTCCCGAGAGGCCGGTGTCGAGGACGAGCTTCGTCTGGTCCGGCCCCTGGAGCGGCGACTGCTGGTTCGTCTCGCTCAGCTGCGCCTTCACGACCAGTCGCTCCGTCGCCGAGTACTTCGGCTCGCACGTCGTGAGCGTCAGCGTCGCCAGGGGCTGACCGGTGGCAGGATCTGTCGTCGGGTCGAGCACCTCGGTCTGGTCGGGGTTGACCACGATCGGGTCGTCGACGAGGACGTACTTCCACGTGCCCGTCAGCGTGCGTACCGAGATCGTGTCGCCGCGGGCGAGCTGGTCGAGATCACCGAAGGGCGCGCCGTAGGTGGTGCGGTGGCCGGCGATCGCCGCGTTCCCGAGCTGGCCTGGCAGCGCGGAGCCGGCATAGTGACCGGGCCCCGTGCGCAGATCGGGGACGGTGGTGCCCTCGACCACCACCTTGTCGACGCCGATCTTGTCGATCTTGATCACACCGACCGGGTCACCGTCGGCCGGCACGGGCGGCAAGGCGAGCGGTGTCGTCGTCGCCGGCGTGCCGGCGGTCGTCGTTGTCGTGCTCCGCGACCCTTGACGGGCCAGCTCGCGGTCGAACTGGCTCTCGAGGTCGGATTGCGCACGTGCCTCGTAGATGCCCGTGCCCCACAGCTGGTAGGCGACGAACAGCAGGATCAGCAGACCGACCGTGATGAGGACCCGGCCGACCGCCCCGATCACGGCGTGCACGGGGCCAGAGGCTACTTCCGGGCTTCGCCTCGCCGACTGCATCGAGAACGGTTCGCCCAGGTCAGAGGGCGCTTCGTACACTCATCGTGCTTTGAAGCAGCTACCGGGGTGAAGCCCGTGGAGGCTTGCGTGCCCCTCGCCGTCCGCCTGCGTTCTGCCGTGTGCCTCCTGGGTCGGTTCCCGGCCCTGGCCGGGGCCGATCTGGACGTCGAGGCGGGCGAGGTCGTGCTGCTCTCGGGCGCGAACGGCTCGGGGAAGACGACGCTGCTGCGGCTTCTCGCCGGGCTGCACCGGCTGCATTCCGGGACGGGTGTCGTGCTCGGGTACGACCTGTCGATCGACCGGCGGGGCGCGCGGCGCGCGATCGGCCTCCTCGGGCACGACACCGGCTGTTACGACGACCTCACGGTCCGCGAGAACCTCCGTTTCGCGGCGCGCGCGGCAGGTCACGACGGGGCCGCGTCCGACGGCGCGCTCGAGCGGGTCGGCCTGACGGCGCAGGCCGACGTCGTGCACGGCCGCCTCTCGGCGGGTCAGCGACGCCGGCTCGCGCTCGCCGTCGTATTGGCGCGCGACCCGCGGCTCCTGCTCCTCGACGAGCCGCACGCCGGCCTCGATGCCGCCGGCCGGGCCGTGCTCGACGCCGTGGTCGCCTCCGCCCCCGCCGAGGACCGCACCGTCATCCTTGCCTCGCACGAGCTCGACCGGACGCGCGCCCTCGCCGGGCGGGAGGTCGTGCTCGCCGGCGGCGTCGCTCGTTTTGGCGTCGCTGACCGCGAACTATTCGAGGTGAGCGACGCCAAAACGGACAAGGAAGCCGTGTCGCCGTGAGCCTCTGGCGGGAGACGCTGCTGGTGGCGGGCAAGGACCTGCGCATCGAGGCTCGCTCGCGCGTGACGCTGTACCAGGTGCTGCCGTTCGGGCTCATCGTCGTCCTCCTGTTCGCGTTCGCGCTCGATCCCAGCCGCGGCGTCCTCTCCCGCGTGGCGCCCGGGTTGTTCTGGGTGGCCGTGCTGCTGGCGGCGTTGCTGGCGGTGTCGCGCTCCTTCCAAGTCGAGACCGAGAACGCCGCCCGCGACGGGCTCCGCCTCTCCGGCCTCGACCCGGCGGCGGTGTTCCTCGGGAAGGCGGCCGCGATCGCGGTCCAGCTGGCGGTGCTCGAGGTCGCGCTCGGCGCCGGCGTCGCCCTCCTGTACGACGTCGAGCTGCGTTCACTCGGATTGCTCGTGGCGGCGGCCGTCGCCGCGACTGCCGGCGTGGCCGCCACCGGTACCCTCTACGGCGTTCTGGCTGCAGGACTGCGCGTGCGCGAGACGCTCGTCCCGTTGCTGCTGCTGCCGGTGGTGGCGCCGGTGATGCTGGGTGCGACCCGGGCCTGGGAGGCGGGGCTCGGCAGCGCCAGCGCCGACGGGTGGCCGTGGGTCGCGCTGCTCGCGCTGTTCGCAACGCTCTACACGTCGATCGGGATGCTGGCCTTCGGGTCGCTCCTGGAGGAAGCATGAGAGAGGACGCGCTGCTCCACCGGCGGATCGCCACCGTCCTCGGGTGGACGGCGCTCGCGTCGCTGGCCGTCCTCGCCGTGCTCGGCCTGTGGGTCGCACCGCCCGACGCCGTGCAACGCGACGCGCAGCGGCTCATGTACCTCCACGTGCCGGCGGCGTGGCTCGCCTACCTCGCGTTCGGGGTCACCGCCCTTGGGTCCGCCTTGTACCTGTGGCGGCGCACGCGCTCACCGGTCTGGGACCGCATCGCGGGCGCGTCGGCGGAGATCGGCGTCGTGTTCACCGCGCTCACCCTGGTGCTGGGCTCTCTGTGGGGTCGGCCCGTGTGGGGCATCTGGTGGGCGTGGGACGCCCGACTCGTCACGACCGCCGTCCTCTTCTTCCTCTACGTCGGCTACCTCGCCCTCCGCCGCATCCCCGGACCCGGCCGCGCCACCCGCTGCGCGATCGCGGCGCTCATCGCCTTCGTCGACGTGCCGATCGTGCACTTCTCGGTCGACTGGTGGCGCACGCTCCACCAGGAGGGAACCGTCTTCAACGAGGAGCTCAAAGCGCAGATCCACGGCACCATGGCCTTCACCCTGTTCTGGGGGGTGCTCGCGTTCACGCTCGTCTACGTGTACCTCCTCGATCGGCGGTACCGCCTCGAGGCGCTCGAGGAAGGCCGAGAGGAGCGCGAGCTCGAGCAGGCCATCGCCGAGCGGGTCGCGTCCGGCGACGGCGACGGTTCGGGCGGGGCAGGCGCGCTCGTCGACTCGGGCGCGCCCCGATGAGGCAGCCATGACCGACGCCGGCTACGTCGTCACCGGTTGGGTGCTCACCGCGGTGGTGCTCGCCGGGTTCTGGGCGTCGATCGCGCGCCGGACGCGCCGGGCCCGGCGCACCTTGCCCCCGGGCGAGAGCTCGGTTCCGCCGGGCGAGAGCCCTCGCCCGTGACCGCCACCGACACCGCGCCACCGCCGCCGCGCGCGACGCCGGCGGGTTCGCGCCGGAGGCGACGCGCGATCATCGCCGCCGCCGTCTGCGGTGCCGCGATCGTGACGATCATCGTGCTCGCGGTCGCCCTCTCGCAGAACGTCGTGTTCTTCCGCACGGTGTCGGAGGCGGTGCAGCATCGCCCGGGTGAACAGGGCGACCGCCTGCGGGTCGCGGGCGCGGTGGTGCCGGGCACGATCGCCGAGACCGGGAACGGCGTGCGGTTCGAGATCACCGACGGCAAGGCGACGATCCCGATCGTGCACCGCGGCGACGCGCCCGGCCTGTTCAAGGACGGCGCGCCGGTCGTGTGCGAGGGGCGGTGGAGCAAGGGCGCGGCGTTCGACTCCGACCGGATCCTCATCAAGCACGGCAGCGAGTACAAGCCACCGAAGGTCGAGACCACCGGGCCCAGATCGTGAAGGCGACGCTCGGAGTGCTCGCGCTGGCGCTCGGAGCCAGCGGCGCGCTGCTGGGGATCGGCACGCTCGCGGTCGGGCTCGCCCGCGGCGACGACCGACTCCTGCGTGTCGGCCGCCGGTACGTCTATGTCGTGCTGGGGGCGGCGATATGCGCGGCGGCCGTCATGGAGTGGGCGCTGCTCACGCACGACTTCTCCCTCGCGTACGTCGCGAACAACAACGCCCGGGCCACGCCTCTGCTGTACACGATCACCGGCCTGTGGGCCGCGCTCGAAGGTTCGATCCTGCTCTGGGGGCTCGTGCTCGGCGGCTACCTCGCGTTCGTCGCACACAAGTTCCGCAGCCGCACCACCGACCCGCTCGTCGCCTGGGCGCTGCTCGTCGGGCTCGTCGTCGCACTGTTCTTCTTCGGCCTGATGCTCGGACCGGCCAACCCGTTCAAGACCCTCGGCACCGTGCCGTCCGACGGGCAGGGCCCGAACCCCATCTTGCAGAACCACCCGCTCATGGCGTTCCACCCGCCGATGCTCTACCTCGGCTACGTGGGCTTCACCGTGCCGTTCTCGTTCGCGATCGCGTCGCTCGTCACGGGCCGCTTCGGCGAGGGCTGGCTGTCCGAGACGCGGCGGGCGACCCTCGTCGCCTGGGGCTTCCTCACCGTCGGCATCGTCCTCGGCGCGTGGTGGAGCTATGAGGTGCTCGGTTGGGGCGGGTACTGGGCGTGGGACCCAGTCGAGAACGCGTCGTTGCTGCCGTGGCTCACCGCGACGGCGTTCATCCATTCGGTGATGGTGCAGGAACGTCGCAGCATGCTGCGCGTGTGGAATCTGTCCCTGGTGATCGCGACGTTCTGCCTCACGATCCTCGGCACGTTCCTGACCCGGTCCGGCATCCTCAACTCGGTCCACTCGTTCACGCAGTCGGCGATCGGCCCCACGTTGCTCGTGTTCCTCGGGATCGTCGCCGCCACCGGCATCGGGCTCATCGCGTGGCGCGGCGACCGATTGCGCGCCCCCGGTCGCATCGACTCGGCCGTGTCGCGTGAGTCGGCGTTCCTCGCCAACAATCTGTTGTTCGCCGCGCTCGCGTTCGTGGTGCTCCTCGGCACCGTGTACCCGCTCATCTCCGAGGCGCTCCAGGACAAGCAGCTCTCGGTGGGGGAGCCGTACTTCGACCGGATGACGACGCCGCTCGGCATCGCCTTGCTGTTCCTGATGGCGGCGGCACCGGCGTTGCCGTGGCGGAGGACCAGCGGCGACGTGCTGCGCGACCGTCTGCTCGTGCCGGCGTGGGCGGGCGCGCTCACCATGGTCGTCGCGGTGGCGCTCGGCGCCCGGGAGCTCGCCCAGGTGCTCGCATTCGGGCTGGGCGCGTTCGCGGTGGCCGGGATCGTGCGCCAGTACGTCATCGGCGGCCGTGGCCGCCGCCGGGCGACGGGTGAGGCGTGGCCCCTGGCACTCGTGCGCATGGTGCGGGGCAACCCGCGTTTGTACGGCGGACTCGTCGTCCACGTGGGCGTGGTGATCGCCGCGGTCGCGATCGCCTCGTCGTCGGCGTACTCGACCAAGCGCGAAGTCCGGCTCGCCCAAGGCCAGTCGGCGGCCGTGCGCGGCTACACGCTCACGTACACCGGCTCGCACTCCGAACGCAGTGGCCAGAAGAACACCGTGTCGGCCGACGTGCGCGTGCGTCGCGGCGGTGACGACCTCGGAACGTACGCGCCGGCGATCTCGACGTTCCCGAACGCGTCGCAGGGCATCGGGACGCCGTCCGTGCGGACGGGCTTCCGCGAAGACGTGTATCTCACGCTGGTGTCGTCGCCCAACGAGCAGGGC
Source organism: Acidimicrobiia bacterium (assembly GCA_035264545.1). Lineage (GTDB taxonomy): Bacteria > Actinomycetota > Acidimicrobiia > IMCC26256 > JACDBD01 > JALZAA01. The sequence continues at coordinate 3,187 of DATFPZ010000056.1, read as the reverse complement.
CGGGTGACGATCGGCGTGGCTGTGAACCCGATGGTGCTGTGGCTGTGGGTCGGCGGCGGCGTCATGGCGGTGGGCACGCTCGTCGCGCTGTCGCCGTCTTTGCGACGTCGGACCCGCCGCGTGCCGGAGCCGGTCCCGGTCGAGCCGCCGGCGATCGAGCCGGAGAAGGTGCCGGTATGAGACACCGGGTCCGCTGGATCGCGCTCTGTGCCGGCGTCGTTGTCGCCGCGCTGGCGGTCGTGGCAGCCACGCAGGTCGGGACCGACCCGCGACAGGACTCCAACAAGAGTCACCTCCTCGGCAAGGACGCCCCGAGCTACGACCTCCCGACCCTCGACGGCGGCCGCGTCCGCGCGAGCGACCTCGCCGGCAAGGTCGTGATCGTGAACTTCTGGAACTCGTGGTGCATCCCGTGTCAGGAGGAGCACCCGGCCCTGGTCGAGTTCTTCCGCCGCCACGCCGCCGATCCGAGCTTCGCGATGGTCGGCATCGTGCGCGACGACACCGAGTCCGCGATCCGTCGCTACGTCGACGACGAAGGTGTCCCGTACACCGTGGCCCTCGACCCCGGCGCCCAGGCTTCGCTCGAGTTCGGGACCCGCGGTCAGCCCGAGACGTATGCGATCTCACCCGACGGCGTGATCGCGGGCACGCAGTTCGGGCCGTCGAGCGTGGCCAACCTCGAGGACATGTACGCGGCGGCGCGGGGGCAGTCGTGACCCGGCGGAACCTGGCGTGGATCGCGCTGGCGGCGGTGGTCGTGATCACGCTCGCGATCGTCGCCTGGCCCGGCGGCGGCAAGCCGTCCGACGCCGAACGGGTGCGGTCCGTCGGTTCCGAGCTCCGCTGCCCCGACTGCGAGAGCCAGTCGATCTCCCAGAGCTCGACCGGGACCGCCCGTGCCGCCCGCGCCGACATCCGCCAGCGTGTCGCCTCCGGCCAGAGCGACGCCGAGATCCGCCAGGCGTACATCGACAAGTTCGGCCCCTCGATCCTGCTCAAGCCCGAGAGCGGCGGGCTCGGGATCCTCGTGTGGGGCCTCCCGGCCGCTGCTCTCGTGCTCGGCGCCGCGGGCCTGGTGCTCGCGCTGCGCCGCTGGCGCCGGGAACCGCACCTGCAGCCGACCGACGCCGACCGCGAGCTGGTGCAGCGCGCCCGACCGCGGTGATGGCGGCTTTGCCGACCATCGCCGCAGGAGCCGGAGCTTGCGACGGCGACCAACGAATGAAATGAGCACACGCCTCGACCCCGAGGACCAGGGTGAGCTCGAACGCGAACGCGACTTCCTGCTGAAGTCGCTCGACGACCTCGAGACCGAACGCGCCGCCGGGAACATCGACGAGGAGTCGTACACCGAGCTCCACGACGACTACACCGCCCGCGCCGCCGCCGCAATCCGCGCTCTCCGCGACGGCGTCGACGCCCGGCCCACCCCGCCCGTGGTGCCGTGGCGGCGACGGGGCCTGGTGACCGCGGGCGTCGTCGCGTTCGCGGTGCTGGCGGCCGTGTCGCTGGCGGCTGCGCTCGGGGCCCGCCTCCCCGGGCAGACGTCGTCCGGGAACGCGCCCCAGGCGTCGCCGAACGCCGGCGAACGGCGGGCGCGGCTGCAAGAAGCGGCGGAGAAGAGCCCGAACGACCCGCAACCGCGGCTCGCGCTCGCCCGGTTCCTCGAGGAGTCGGGCGACACCGTGGGGTCGCTCAAGCAGTACGACCAGGCAGTCGAGATCGCACCCGACAACACCGACGCGCTGGCGAACGCGGGCCGGCTGCGCTTCATCGTCGCCGGCCAAGTGCCGAGCGCCGAGGCACGGCAGCAGCTCATCACGACCGCGCGCACCCTCCTCGACCGCGCGGTGCAGGCCGATCCCAATCACGCCGACGCGCACTACTACCGCGGGGTGCTGCTCGCCGACGGCTTCGGCGAGGTGGACGCAGCCATCGGCGAGTTCCAGCGGTACCTCGTGCTCGCCCCCGACGGTCAATTCGCGACGCAGGCCCGCAACGCGCTGGCGGCGGCGGTCGAGCAGGCCCCGGGCTCGGGTAGCGTGCCAACGACAGCGCCCTGAGACCGGGACGAGGATTCCTGTGGCCGAGCCTCCTGCGCACGAGATCGACAACGACTCGATCTACCGGGCGACGATCCACACCGACCGCGGCGCCATCGTCATGGAGCTCGATCCGCAGATGGCGCCGCAGAGCGTCAACAACTTCGTGTCGCTCGCCCGCCGCGGCTACTACGACGGGCTCACGTTCCATCGGGTCGTGCCCGACTTCGTGATCCAGGGCGGCGACCCGGACGGCACCGGGCGCGGCGGTCCCGGCTACCAGTTCGCCGACGAGCCCGTGCGGGGCGACTACACGCTCGGCGCCGTGGCGATGGCGAACGCCGGTCCCGACACGAACGGCTCCCAGTTCTTCGTGTGCATCGACGACTGCACGAAGAAGCTCCAGAAGAACTACAACCTCTTCGGGTACGTCGTCGACGGGATCGACGTCGCCCAGGAGACGCAGGTCGGCGACGTGATGCAGTCGGTCACGATCGAAGAGACCGCCCGCGACTGATGGACGTCGGGCTCTTCGGTCCTGACAGCGCGGCCTGGCGGCTGCACGCAGACCCGTCGATGCTCGTGGGCGCGATGCGCGCCCTGCTCGTCCAGGCACTGGAGCCGCGGGCGATGGCAGGCGTCGTCCAGCACAGCGACTACAAGGTCGATCCGTGGGGCCGCCTGAACCGCACCGTCCGCTTCGTGCTCGACACCACGTACGGCGACACGCGCCAGGCGGAGGCGGCGTGCGAGGCGGTGCGCCGCATCCACGACCGCATCCACGGCGTCGACCCGGTGACGGGCCGGACGTACTCGGCACACGATCCCGACCTGCTGCTCTGGATCCACGCCGTCGAGGTGCACTCGGCCGTCTTCTCGTACCGCAGCTACGCCGGCCGGCTCAGTGGCGAGGACGCCGACCGGTACGTCGACGAGATGGTGCGCGTCGCCGAGCTTCTCGGCCTGCCGTCCGACATTGCCCCGCGGTCAATGGGGGAGTTGCGCGACTACCTGCGCGGCGTCGAGGGGCTCCAGCTCACGCCGGGCGCCCGGGAGAGCATGCGCCTGATCCTGTCGCCGCCGATGCCCTTCCCGCTGCGCCCGCTGTGGGTGCTCCCGGCGAGCGCGGCCATCGCGTCCCT
>DATFPZ010000055.1:0-7273 GCA_035264545.1 Acidimicrobiia bacterium | reverse complement strand
GGGCCGGTCGTCCTCGAGATTGCGGACGGCGGCGAGGAATGTCTCCGAGGTGAGGTCCTCGGCGGTGATCGAGTCGCGGCAGCGATGCAGGAAGTACCCGTACACCTCGGGCACGGCTTCCTGGTAGAAGGCGAGGAACGCGGCGCGATCGGGCTCGCCCCCTCCGGTCCCCTCACTCACGGCCGCCTCCGGCCATTCGCCCACGACCCCATCATCGCTCCGAGCCGCCGATTCCCTACGGGCAGCACGCGATTTCCGTGCCTCCGCCGGTTCCCTTACAACTTGCGCAGCCGGACCGCCCGGACGGAGTGGTCGGGGGCCTTCTCGAGGATCAGCCGCGCCCGCTCGCGCGTGGGGAGGATGTTCTCGTGCAGGTTCACGCCGTTGATCGACCGCCAGATGCTGCGAGCGACCTGGATCGCATCGTCCTCGGACAGCGCAGCGAAGTGGTGGAAGAACGAGCGCTCGTCGGCGAACGCGGTCTCGCGGAGGGTGAGGAACCGCTCGAGGTACCACTGCTCGATGTCGGCCTCGTCCGCGTCGACATAGAGCGAGAAGTCGAAGAAATCCGACACGAACAGCTGCGGGGCACGGCCGGCGTGACCGTCGCTCGTCTGGAGCACGGTCAAGCCCTCGACGATCACGATGTCGGGCTGCCGTACGACCTGCTCCTCGCCCGGCACGATGTCGTATGTCAGGTGCGAGTAGACGGGCGCGCTCACCTCGGGCCGGCCCGACTTCACGTCGGCGAGGAACCGCACCAGCCGTCGGAGGTCGTAGCTCTCGGGGAAGCCCTTGCGGTCCATGAGGCCGCGCTCTTCGAGCACCCGGTTCGGGAACAGGAAGCCGTCGGTCGTCACGAGGTCGACCTGCGGATGGTCGGGCCAACGGGCGAGCAGCGCCTGCAGGATGCGCGCCGTCGTGCTCTTCCCGACGGCCACGCTCCCGGCGACGGCGATGACGTAGGGAACCTTCGCCGCCGGGCTCCCGAGGAACGTGTCGCTGACGCGGTGGAGGTTCTGGCTGGCTGCGACGTACAGGTTCAACAGCCGCGACAGCGCGAGGTAGATGTCGGCGACCTCGTCGAGCGCGATGCGCTCGTTGATGCCGCGTAGCTGCTCGAGGTCTCCTTCGGTGAGTGTGAGCGGCGTCGCCGCCCGCAGCCGCGACCACTCGTCACGCGTGAACCGGACGTAGGGGGACAGCTGCTCGGACGTCACGGTGGTACGTCCATCCCCGGCAGGCCCGCCAGCCGTGCGACGCGCGCCCGCAGCTCGTCGGCGTCTGTCGCGGTGATCGTGACGTGGCCGACCTTGCGGTCCGGGCGTGGCGCCTTCGCGTAGTCGTGGAAGTGGGCGCCCGGGATCGCGAGCACCGCGTCCGGGTCGGGGAGGGCGCCGACGCAATTGACCATCGCGTTCACGCCGATTGCCGTGGTCGAGCCGAGCGGCCAGCCGAGGATTGCTCGCAGATGGTTCTCGAACTGGCTCGTGACCGCGCCCTCGATGGTCCAGTGACCGGAGTTGTGCACACGGGGCGCGAGCTCGTTGACGAGCAACTCCCCGTGCACCTCGAAGAGCTCGACGGCGAGGACGCCCACGTACTCGAGCTCGTCGAGGAGTTTTCCGACGAGCCGCTCCGCCGCGGCTTGGAGCTGCGCGGTGACGCCCAGCGCGGGCGCGAGGCTGCGGCGCAGGATCCCGCCGACGTGGTGGTTCTCGACGACCGGCCAGCACGCGGCCGCGCCGTCGCGACCGCGCACCGCGAGCACCGACAGCTCCCGATCGAACGGCACGTGAGCCTCGAGGACGAGCGGCACGCCCCCGAGCTCCGACCACGCGCGGTCGACGTCGCCCGGTTCGTGCAGGGTCGTCTGTCCCTTGCCGTCGTATCCGCCGCGGCGCGTCTTGAGCACCGCCGGCAGGCCGAGCTCCTTCGCGACCCGCTCGAGATCGGCGCGGTCGTCGACCGCGGCGAACGCGGGGGTTCCGATCCCGAGCCGGCGGCACAACTCCTTCTCCCGCACGCGGTCCTGCGCCACATCGAGGGCCACCGGTGGGGGCAGCACCGCCGTTCCCGTCGCAGCGACGAAGCGCGCCCCCGAGGCGGGCACGCCCTCCCATTCGTACGTCACGGCCGAGGCGCCCTCGGTCACGTGCGCGAGGGCGGTCTCGTCTCCGAGCGCCCCGACGACGAGCCGCCCCAGCGCGCCGGCCGTGGCATCCGGGCTGGGGTCGAGGAACCGGAAGCCGACGCCGAGGGGGATCCCGGCCAGCGCGAGCATCCGGCCCAGCTGCCCGCCGCCGAGCACGGCGACGATCGGTGCGGGCCGGCCGCCCTGGGCGTCGGGCACGCTGCATGCTGGCACGCCGAATGCGGGCGGCGCCCCACGGTTCGTCCGCTATCGTGAGCCTTTCCGCGACAGCGTCGTCGCTCCTGCTGGATCCCCGAAACGACAGCACGTCCCGGGAGCGAGGAGTCCCTCGGTTGGCCGACTTCGATCGCGCGGCGCGCCAGCACGCCCGTCAACGAACTGAGCTCGATGCCTGCGGCATCGGCTTTGTCGCGCATGCATCCGGCGGCACCAGCCGCGAGATCGTCGATCTCGCCCTGACGGGGCTGGCGTGCGTGCGCCACCGTCAGGCCATCGCCGCCGACGGCATCTCGGGTGACGGCGCCGGCCTGCTGGTTCCGATCCCACGCCCGTTCTTCGCCCGCGTCGGCGGCAAGGAGCTCGGGCGCGCGCTCGACGCCGATCGCCTGGGCGTGGTGTCGGCGTTCCTCGACGTGGGCGATGACGACGCCGTGCACGTCGCCCAGCAGGCGGCCGCCGACGCCTGCGCCGCCGAGGGGATCGAGCTGGCGGGGTGGCGTCCCGTCCCCGTCGACGAGACGCACCTCGGCGCGGCGGCGCGGGTCGACCAGCCTTCGCTCTGGCACGGGATCCTGCAGCGCCCCGCTGACGTCGACGACGTCGACGCCGAACGCCGCGCGTATCGTGCTCGCCGGCGGGCGGAGGCCACCTGCCGCGAGGCGCGCGTGCGCCACTACTTCGCGAGCTTCTCGTTCGTCACCGTCACGTACAAGGCGCTCGTCCTGAGCGACCGGCTCGCCGCGTTCTATCCCGATCTCGCCGACGACGAGTTCGGCGCGTCGCTGGCGATCTTCCACAGCCGTTTCTCGACGAACACGACGCCGGCGTGGGAGCGCGCCCAGCCCTTCCGGCAGCTGTGCCACAACGGCGAGATCAACACCGTGCGCGGCAACGAGCTGCGCATGATCGCCCGCGGCCGCCTCGGCACCGAGGAGGCCGGTCTCGGGCCCGAGGAGTTGTTCCGCCCGGTGCTCGATCCCGAGGACTCCGACTCCGGCAAGCTCGACTCGGCCGTCGAGCTGCTCGTGCGGGGCGGACGCGACATCCGTCACGCCGTCGCGATGCTCGTGCCCGAGGCGTGGGAGGGTCAGCGCGACCTTCCGCGCGGGGTGCGCAGCTTCTTCCGCTACCACGCGTGTCTCTCCGACCCGTGGGACGGGCCCGCAGGGCTCGTCTTCAGCGACGGCCGGCGCGTCGGCGCCGCCCTCGACCGCAACGGGCTGCGCCCGCTGCGGTGGCAGGTGTGCGACGACGGGCTGGTCGTGTGCGCGTCGGAGGTCGGCGCCGTGCCGGTGACCGGCCACGGGTCCGTGCGCCGCGGGCGCCTGGGTCCCGGCGACATGATCTGCGTCGACCCCGACCGTGCCGCCGGCAACGGCAACGGGGCGGCCCCGACCGGGGCGGTGCAGGATGACACGGACGTGAAGACGTGGCTGGCGCGGCTCCAGCCGTACTCCCAGTGGGCGCGCGACGGCCTACTCCCGGCCGACATCGGCGTTCCGGTCGAGATGCCGCCGGCTCCCGAGGATCTCGCACGTCAGCAGGTCGCCTTCGGTCTCACCCGGGAAGAGGTGGCGATGGTGCTCAAGCCCATGGCCACCGACGCCAAGGAGCCGACCTTCTCGATGGGTGACGACGTGCCGTTCGCGGCAGTCGCCGCTCGGCCCCGACCGATGTTCAACTATCTCAAGCAGCGCTTCGCGCAGGTCACGAACCCTCCGATCGACCACTTACGCGAGCGGTTGGTGATGTCGTTGCGCACGTGCCTCGGGCCGCGCCGCCCGCTGCTCACCGAGGAGCCCGGCGCCGCGCGCCTGCTCGAGCTGCCCTCCTTCTTCCTGTACCCGGCGGCGGTCGAGTCGCTGCTCGAACCCGACCACTCGGTGTTCAAGGCGGTTCGCCTCAGCGCGACGTTCCCGGTCGCGGACGGGCCGGGCGGGCTCGAGCCGGCCATCCGGAAGCTGGCCGACACCGCCGTCGAGGCCGTCGCCGGCGGGGCAGCGGTGCTCGTGATCTCCGACCGCAGCGTCAGCGCCGACCGCGCGCCGATCCCGTCGCTCCTCGCGCTGGGCGCAGTGCACCACCGGCTCGTCGCCGAGCACACGCGTCAGCAGGCGTCGATCGTCGTCGCCTCGGGCGACGCCCGCGATGTCCACGGCGTCGCGTGCCTGCTCGGATTCGGCGCCGACGCGGTGTGCCCGCGGCTCGCGCTCGAGACGGTGGCGAGCATGGCCGACGACGACCAGCTGGGGGAGCTCCATTCGTCGGAGGCGCAGGCCAAGCTCCAAGCCGCGCTCGAGGACGGCGTCCTGAAGATCTTCTCCAAGATGGGCATCTCCACCGTCGACGGTTACCGAGCCGCCCAGATCTTCGAGGCCATCGGGCTCGGTCCCGAGATCATCGAGACGTGTCTGCGGTTCACGGTGTCCGAGGTCGGCGGCGTCGGCTTCGACACGCTCGGCGCCGACATCCTCGGGCGGCACGAAGCCGCGTTCGGGGGCGAGCAGGCCGCGCTCGACGAGCCCGGGTTCTTCCGCTACCGCAAGCGCGGCGGGGAGTACCACGGCAACAACCCAGACGTGGTCGACGCCCTGCACGACTCGCTCGGCCTCACGCCCGAGGGCGACGGCGAGAACGGCGAGCGCAAGCCGAAGAGGAAGAGCGAGGTCAGCGGGAAGCTCGCCGGCGTCGAGCCGGCGCCGAGCGAGGACCAGGGCAAGGTCATCGTGCTCCAGGGCCCGGACGCCGAGCCGCTGCCCGAGCCGGACCCGACCGACCTGCGCGCCGCCCACCTCCTGCAGGGCGCGGTCAAGGGCGGGCGCGCCGACCTGTACGAGAGGTTCCGTGAGCTCGTCGAGTCGCGACCCACGACCGAACTGCGCGACCTGCTCGACCTCGTTCCCGGCGGTGAGCCGGTCCCGATCGAGGAGGTGGAGCCGGTCGAGGCGATCACGGCGCGGTTCTCGACCGGCGCCATGTCGCACGGCGCGCTGTCAGCCGAGGCGCACGAGACGCTCGCGATCGCGATGAACATGCTCGGAGGCAAGAGCAACTGCGGCGAAGGCGGAGAGGACCCGGCCCGCTACCGGACCCGCGGGACGGAGCGGGACCGCAACTCGCGCATCAAGCAGATCGCGTCGGGCCGGTTCGGGGTGACGCCCGAGTACTGCGCGTTCGCGGACGAGTTCAACATCAAGATCGCCCAGGGATCGAAGCCGGGGGAGGGCGGCCAGCTGCCGGGCCACAAGGTGAGCGGTGAGATCGCGCGCCTGCGGCACACGCAGCCGGGGGTCGGGCTGATCTCGCCGCCGCCGCACCACGACATCTACTCGATCGAGGACCTCGCCCAGCTCATCTACGACCTCAAGCAGGTCAACCCGCTGGCCGAGGTGTCGGTGAAGCTCGTCGCCGAGGACGGCGTCGGCACCATCTCCGCCGGGGTCGTGAAGGCGCTCGCCGACGTGGTGCAGATCTCGGGCAACAACGGAGGCACCGGCGCGTCGCCGCTGTCGTCGATCAAGAACGCAGGCATGCCGTGGGAGCTGGGCCTTGCCGACACGCAGCAGGCCCTCATCGAGAATGATCTTCGGGACCGGGTGCGCGTTCGCGTCGACGGCGGGTTCAAGACCGGACGCGACGTCGTGATGGCGGCGCTCCTGGGCGCCGACGAGTACTCGTTCGGCACGGCCGCGATGCTCGCCGAGGGCTGCATCATGGTGCGCGCCTGCCACCGCGACACGTGCCCGACCGGCATCGCGACGCAGCGGCCAAACTTGCGAGCGAAGTTCACCGGCACCCCCGAGGGCGTCGCCACGTACATGATCTTCATCGCCGAGGAGGTGCGCCGCACGCTCGCGTCGCTCGGCGTGCGCAGCCTGGACGAAGCGATCGGCCGCGTCGACATGCTCCGACAGCGGAGGACGGGCGATACGCGCGCCGACGCGCTCGATCTGTCGCCGTTGCTCGAGACGCGCTCGGAGGCGGGGCCGCGGCACTTTGTGGCGACGATGCCGATCCAGCGTCCACGGTCGCCCCTCGACGAGCGGCTCCTCGCCGACGCGTTCGCCGCGCTGTGGGACGGCGGCGACGTCGAGCTCGAGTACGAGATCACCAACGCCGACCGCACGGTGGGCGCATCCCTCGGCGGCGCGATCGGGCTCGAATGGGGTGAGGGCCTGCCGCCCGGGTCGGTCACGGCGCGGATCAGGGGCTCGGCCGGGCAGAGCTTCGGCGCGTTCCTCGCCGACGGCGTCGCGCTGGAGCTCGTAGGCGAGGCGAACGACTACCTGGGCAAGGGCATGGGCGGCGGACGAATCACCGTGCGTCCGCCCGAGGGCGACGCCGGCGATGCCGTCCTCGCCGGCAACACGGTCCTGTACGGCGCCACGGGCGGGCAGTTGTTCGTCGCCGGCCGGGTGGGCGAGCGCTTCATGGTGCGCAACAGCGGCGCGACCGCCGTCGTCGAGGGCACGGGCGACCACGCGTGCGAGTACATGACCGGCGGCACGTGCGTGGTCCTCGGGCCGTTCGGCTACAACCTCGGCGCCGGCATGACCGGCGGGCAGGCGTTCGTGTTCGATCCCGACGGGCTGCTGTCGGCGCGGCTGAACCCGCAGCTGGTGGAAGCGTCGAAGCTCGACGATCCGCAGGCCGCCGAGCTGCGGTTCTTGCTCGAGCGCCACCGTGAGCTCACCGGGTCGCCCCGGGCGGCTGCGATGCTGGACGACTGGGACGCGACGCTGCGGAGCTTCTGGCGTGTTGCGCCGGTCGGCGAGGTGGCGCGGATCGAGCGCGCCAACCAGAACGTGATCGGCGCGGCGCGCTGAGCGCCTACCCCGCGAACACCAGCTGCGATCGCGAGTCGTACCCGAACAGGCTCGCGACCGGGCTCCGAAGGAG
>DATFPZ010000054.1:0-6916 GCA_035264545.1 Acidimicrobiia bacterium | reverse complement strand
TACGTGCAGTCCTGGGGGGCGTCGATCCTCGGGCACGCGCATCCGAAGGTGGTCGAAGCCGTGCAGCGCGCCGCGTCTGACGGGACGTCGTACGGCGCGCCTACGGCACGCGAAGTGGAGTTGGCCGAGACGATCTGCGCGCGGGTGCCGTCCGTCGAGAAAGTGCGCCTCGTCTCTTCGGGAACCGAAGCAGCCATGACCGCCGTACGCCTCGCGCGCGGCGCGACCGGCCGGGCGAAGATCGTCAAGTTCGCCGGGTGCTACCACGGTCACCTCGACGCCCTGCTCGTCGCGGCGGGGAGCGGCGTCGCGACGTTCGGTCTGCCTGGGAGCGTAGGGGTCACCGAAGGCACCGTCGCCGACACGGTGGCCGTGCCGTACAACGACGCGGCCGCGGTCGATCAGGTGTTCACGCGGCACGGCGACGAGGTCGCGGCGGTGCTCGTCGAGCCCGTGGCGGCGAACATGGGCCTCGTCCCCGCCGACGACGGCTTCCTCGCCGGGCTTCGCCGGCGCTGCGACGAGCACGGCGCCCTGCTGGTGTTCGACGAGGTGATCACCGGCTTCCGGGTCGGGCCCGCCGGCGCCCAGGGGATGCTCGGCGTGACGCCCGACCTGTCGCTGTTCGGAAAGGTCGTCGGCGGCGGGCTCCCGCTCGCCGCCGTCGGCGGACGAGCCGAGCTGATGGACGAGCTGGCGCCGGTCGGTCCCGTGTACCAGGCCGGCACCCTGTCCGGGAACCCGCTCGCCACCGCCGCCGGGCTCGCCGCGCTGTCGCTGCTCGACGACGACGCCTACGCACGCCTCGACGGGATCGCGGCCCGCCTCGCCGACGGGCTCGCCGCCGTGTTCGACACCGCCGGGTTCACAGCGCAGGTGCCGAGGGCGCGCACCCTGGTCGGGCTGTTCTTCGCCGACCATCCGGTGCGCGACTACGACGGTGCGCACGCCGCGAACCACAAGGCGTACGCGTCGTTCTTCCACGGCCTTCTCGATCGCGGGGTGTACTTCGCGCCGAGCGGCTACGAAGTGCTGTTCCCGAGCCTCGCCCACGGCGACGCGGAGCTCGCGGGCACGCTCGCCGCCGCCACCGAAGCGGCGAACGCGCTGACAGGCTGAGCACGGCGCGGCGTTCGGGGTGGTCTGACCGGTTTCAGGCGGTGGACGCGCGCGCCGCCTTGGCCCATGATCCCGAGGGCAGCCCGCGACGGATCGAGGCCGATGTGAACGGCGGGGCGCGCGTCTTGATCGTCGACGACCACGTCATGCTGCGCGAATCGATGCGCGTCGCCTTGGAGCTCGCGGGCAACGACGTCGTCGGCGAGGCCGGCGACGGGAACGAAGCGCTCCGGCTCGTCGACGAGCTCCGTCCGTCGCTGGTCCTGATGGACGTGACACTTCCCGGCCTCGACGGCATCGAGGTCACGCGGCGACTCTGTGCGCGCGATCCCGAGCTGCGCGTCGTCATGGTGACGATGCACAGCAATCCGGCGCTGGTTGCGCGCGCCGTGCGAGCGGGCGCCAGCGCCTACCTGACCAAGGACTTCTCGATGCAAGAAGTGGTCGCGGCGGTGGAGAAGGTTTCCGCGGGGGACGTCGTGCTCTCACCCAACCTCGCCGGCTCGATGCTCCGAGAGCTCACGGCGCCAGACGACGTCAGGCACGACCTGATCACGAAGCGCGAGGCGGACGCTCTTCAGCTCGTCGCCGAGGGCTACTCCACCGGTGAGGTCGCGTCACGCCTCCTTGTGAACGACCGCACCGTCTGCCGCGACCTGTCGTCGGCGTACGGAAAGCTCGACGCCCGGGACCGGACCGAAGCGATCCTCAACAGCGTGCACTGGGGCATCATCTCCCGCGCGGTCTCGTCGACGGCAGGCGGAGAGCGCTAACGGCGCTGGTCCTGCTCCTGCTCCCGCCGGCGGCGAACGCGGTCCATCGCGAACAGGACGCCGAACGTCAGACCGACGAGCGCGGCGAACAACACGAAGGCGAGCGCGCCGCCTCCGTTCTCCTTCCCGGCGTCGACGAGCTGCTGAGCGCCGGCGGGGGACGCCGCGACGACGAGCGCGACCGTCGACGAGACAGCCAGCACCACGAGGTCGCGGAGGTGACGGGTCACGGTGGTCCTCCTCACGTCCGCGCCGGAACCGGCGCCGGAGCGCCCGTCTCTTGCTGCTTGGCGCGCTCGGCTTCGTCGCGCTCGCGCCAGTGGAGGCCCAGCAGGCCCAGGCCGAAGAGCACGCCTGAGCTGATGAAAGCGAGGATGGGCGGGAGCCGCAGCTGACCGAGGTCGCGCGTCAGGACCACGAAGCCGTTCTTGTCCGAGGTCGGATCGCATACGGCCTTCGGAGGCGGCACGCCGAACGGTGTGTTGGTGGGCTGCACCGCGCATACCTCGACCACTGCGACGAGCGGCTTGTGTGTGAACTGGAAGTCCAGGAACTGCGGATCGCTGCCGCCGATCTCGTAGGTGTTGACCGTCTGGTAGTCGGTCACCTTGTCGAATTTGGCGAACTTGTTGTCCTCGGCGGTGGGCTTCTGGACGGATGTCGGCTGGATGGTGACGAGGCGCGCGTCGACGGCGGCCTTCACGTTCGCCGCCTCGATGGTGTCGACCTTCTCCTTCTTCGTGACCTGCTTGGCTTGCGGGTACTTGACGTCGCTGAGCTTGCTGACGTACTGCTGCACGTTCCACGTCGGGACGCGACCCTTCAGCGTGTTGAGCGGCGACTGTGTCGTCACCCACAGCGCACTGAGGATCACCATGAAGCCGGCAAGACCGGTGAAGGCGACGAGGAAACCGAGACGGGCACCGAGGTTCGTTCCGAGCAGGAGGTAGATCGAGCCGCAGAACAGCCCGATGCCCGCCACGACCACGAGGATGCCGAGGATCGTCGGGTACCAGAGGTCCTTCGGGATGTTCTCGGTCGGCTGGGCCTGGGCGAGGAGGGACGTGATCACGGCTTCCGGCTCCTGTGCATTAGAGGCCACGCTCGTAGTCGACGATCGCCTGGATCTGCTCCTTGGTCAGGGTGTTGCCGAAGTGCGGCATGCGGCCCGACGAGATCCCGCGCGTGCCGTACAGCTCGTTGGCGGGCTTGCCCGACGTGACCCATTCGGTGTGGTCCTGGACGCCCTTCGGGCCCGCGAACTGACGCAGCGTGTCGCCGCCAGTGAGGTTGGGGCCGTAGGCGCCACCGCCCTGCGGACCGGGCAGCGGCCCGGGTCCGGGATTGTCCGGGTTGTAGAAGGACCAGTTCTTCGTGTGGCACCGCGCGCATTGCAGCTGGAAGAGCAACTCCCCGTCGCTCTTGCCCGGGTTCTTCGCCCGCGCGTCCTCGAGCTGCTTCGTGAACCGCTCCTTGGCCTTCTCGGGCGTGATCCGAATGCTCTCGACGTAGTTCACGAGATCGTCGATGCCCTGCTCGTTGAGCACGCCCTTGCCGCTCGCGATGCCCCAGGGGGGCATGGGCGTGCCCGGTCGGCCGTACGTGACGATGTCGTGCACCTGTTCCTTGTCGTACCGCAACATCGCCACGTCCAGTGGCGGCGCTTGCCAGGTGACCTGGACCGGGAGGCAATAGCTCGGGGTATCGGCGGTCACCGCCGCCGTCGGGTCGCAGCGGGGGTCGTCCGATTTGATCGTGTAGTTCGTGCTGCCGCCCGAGCCGTCGACACCGTGGCAGTTCGCGCACAGCAGCGAGCGCGTCGGGTCGTATTCCTTGCTCTGGTCGTTCGCGAACAGGATCGCACCCCGTTCGATCGACTGGTCCTTGAACTGCTTCTCCGCGTTCGCCTCTCGGGACGGCTCGAAGACGTAGTAGGCGAACAACGTCAGGGCGATGAGCGCGGTCGTGAGCAGTGAGATCCCCAGCACCCGCTCGAGCTTGCGGCCCTCGAGCTCCTCGTCAGGCAGGAACGGGGTGAGGTTCTGCGGTGGGCGCGGTTCCGGGTTCCGGCGCAGGCTGAAGACCCGCCACAGGAGGATGGTCCCGATCGTCGCGAACGCCGCCAGGTTGACGAGGATGATGACGAGTCGGAGGTTCACCGCGTGTGGACCTCAGACACAGGGCGCCCCCTCGGCCGTCTGCCCCGTGGTGTCCGTGCCGATCGGCGGACCCTGGACGAGCGACGTAGCGGCGGTGTCGACCGTGATCTCGCCGCCCGACACCTCGAGCACGAATCGGTCGAGCCCACGCGGCGCGGGCCCGCCCTTCTTCTCACCGACGCGGTTGTACTTCGAGCCGTGGCACGGGCACTCGAACCACTGCGACGACTCGCACCACGGCACCCGGCAGCCGAGGTGCACGCACTTCTGGTACAGCGCGACGTAGCCCTTCTCCATGCCGGCGACGATGCGCGGGTCGTAGACGGACTTCGCCTTGTCGATGTCGTCCTTCGGGTAGGGCGCGATGTACGTGCGGGCGGCGGCGTTGTAGAAGGGCAGCTTCTTGTCGAACTGCTCCTTCGCGTCGTCCTCGGACCCGACGACGATCTTGGCGCCGAAGCCGCCCGCGCTCCCCGGCCAGAGGAATCCGAGCATCGCCGCGCCCATTCCGGCGGCGAAGATGCCGAGCCCGGTGAGGATCCCGCGGTTGAAGAATTGCCGGCGCGTGAGCCCCAGCTCCTCCTCCTCGACGGGGACGTACTCGACCGGAGCACGCGCGCCGACGGGCTCGAGCGCCTGGCGCGACTCCTGCGCCCGGGCGCGCGCCTCCTCGTCGAGCTCGGCCAGCTCCGTGCCGACGGGCTCGGGCGCCGGTGCCTCGGCCGCCGGCATCGAGCGGTCGCTCTTGCGCGTCTCGCGGCTGAGCCGGCCGGTGGTCGACCGGCGACGGCCCTCGGCCACGATCGCGACCGCGGCCAGGATCAACAGGGCGGGAATGGCGATGATCAGAACCGTTGAAGAGTCCACGAACTACAAACGCCCTACAGGTCGAAGAAGATCCCGTTGTTCCACGGGAACACGAAGTTGAAGCCCGGTCCGCGGAAGAACGAACCGATGATGACGAGCACTGCCCAGAGCATCAGGAACAGGGTGAAGATCGAGATGGCGAACTTGCGGTCGGTCGGCGCGTGCGAAGGGTTCTTGTCGACGAACGGCGCCACTGCCAGCAGGAACAACCCCATGCCGGGGATCGTCACCCCCGCGACCATCGGGTGGAACATCGTCAGCAGCTCCTGGAGGCCCAGGAAGTACCACGGCGCCTTCGACGGGTTCGGCGTCTTGTTGAAGTCGGCCAGCCCGAGCAACGGCGCGCGCACGAGCGCCGAGAAAACCAGCAGTGCCGCCGTCACGACCAGCACCGCCGCGAACTCGATGACCAGCAGGTGCGGCCACACGTGGACCTTGTCCTGTGCCTCGGCGCGTGTCTGCTGGATCGAGCCCGACTTGACGACCGTGAGCAGCCGCTGCGTGTGACCACCGGGCCCGGTGGCCGTCGGGGTCGGCTTGGGCGCGGTTGCGGTGGCGGTCGCGCCTCCGCCGGTGGTTGCGGCTGCGGCGGCCGCCGGCTCCGCTGCGCCGCCATCCCCACCGTCGCCGGTGAGCTGCGCCCGTCGCCGCTTCGACCGCTCGAGGAGGTGGGCGGGAACGCCGCTCGCCGCCGCGGCGGCGGCGGTGTCCTCGCCTTCGGCGGCGGCCGGCGCGTCAGCGGCCGCGGCCGCCGGCGCCTCGGCAGGCTCCTCGCCGGCCGCGGGGCCTTCGGCTGCGGGCGCGGCCGGCGCGGCTTCCTCGCCGCCCTCTTCGCCGGGCACGGGCAGGCCGAGCGCCTTACGGCGCTCCCGGCTGCGGCGGAGGAGGTGCTCGGGAACCTCGGTCATCGATCGCTTCTCACCTTTAGAGCGGCCCGGAGAGGCCGCCATCCTTGCGGACGCGCCAGAAGTGGACGGCCATGAAGATCACGATCACGAACGGGAGGAGCAGGACGTGCAACGTGTACCAGCGTAAGAGGGTGTCGTTGGATATCTCGGACGAGCCCAGGAGCACGAACTTCACCTGCGAGCCGAAGACCGGCGTGTAGCCCATCATGTTGGTGCCGACGGTCACGGCCCACAGCGCCAGCTGGTCCCACGGCAGCAGGTAGCCCGTGAACGAGAGCAGCAAGGTCAGCGTGAGCAGGATCACGCCGATGACCCAGTTGAACTCGCGTGGCGACTTGTATGCACCGTGGTAGAAGACCCGGCTCATGTGCAGGAACACGGTCAGCACCATGAGGTGCGCCGCCCACCGGTGCATGTTCCGCACGATCGACCCGAACGTCACGGCGGTCTCGAGCGTCTGCACCGTGTCCCACGCCGACGCCGCCGTCGGGCGATAGAAGAACATCAGGAAGATGCCGGTGATGGTCAGAAGGATGAACAGGAAGAACGAGAGGCCTCCCAGGCACAGGGTGTAGGAGACCTTCACTGCGTGCCGCTTCACCTTCACCGGGTGAAGGTGGTACAGCACGTTGTTCATGATCACGTAGGAGCGGTTGCGGGGACTGTCGGTGTAGCCGCGGCGGAAGACGGACCCGGGCCGGAAGATGGAGGTCCACGCCTGCGAGCCCCGGACCTTCTGGTCCGCGGTCTCGAGGGCCTTGGTGAGCCGCCGCTCCCCGTTCTGTCCGTTGCCTCTCCTGGCCATCAGAACCGAACTCCGTACGAGTAGCCGTGGCGGTCGGTGCGGGTGTGGGGGTCGCCTTCGGCGATCTGTTGGGAGATCTTGCCGAGGATGATCACGCCGGTGGGGCAGCGGTCGACGCACAGCGCGCAGCGGGTGCAGACGTCCTCGTCGACGATGAAGGCGACGTTGTCGGTGGGGTCTTCGCCGGGCTGTTCGGTGTCGGTGGCGTCGGCGATGGCGTCGACGGAGACCATGTGGATGCATTTCCAGGGGCAGATGTCGACGCAGCCTTCGCAGAGGATGCAT
>DATFPZ010000053.1:0-19530 GCA_035264545.1 Acidimicrobiia bacterium | reverse complement strand
CCAGTTCCTCAAATACAAGGGCGATGGCGACGCGACCCGCCTCTCCAAAGTGGTCGTTGTCGGCCGGGCGAACGCACGCGTCGAAGCCGCGCTCGACCGCGGCGCAACTGTGGCTGCCGCCGTCACCTGGGCGCGCGACATGGTGAACGAGCCGTCGGGCGCCAAGTCGCCGGCGGCGTTCGCCGACGCGGCGAGGAAGCTCCTGCGCGGCAAGGGCGTCACGGTGAAGGTGATGAGCGAGGCGGAGCTCAAGGCCGAAGGGCTCGGCGGCGTGGTGGGCGTCGGCCAGGGTTCGGGCAATCCGCCCCGTCTCGTCAAGGCGACGTACTCGCCGCAAGGCAAGAAGGGCTCGGTCGCGTTCGTCGGCAAAGGCGTCGTCTTCGACTCCGGGGGCCTGTCGCTGAAGACGTCGAGCGGCATGGAGACGATGAAGACCGACATGTCCGGCGCGGCGGCGGTGCTGGCGGCGATGTCGGTGCTGAAGGAGCTCGGCGTCAAGGCCAAGGTGACCGCGTACGTGCCGATGGTGGAGAACATGCCCAGCGGGACCGCCATTCGTCCGGGCGACGTCCTCAAGATCCGGAACGGCAAGACGGTCGAAGTGCTCAACACCGACGCCGAGGGCCGCCTTATCCTCGCTGATGCGCTCGCCCTCGCGGCCGAGGACAAGCCCGACGCCGTCGTCGACGTCGCCACGTTGACCGGCGCGTGCATGGTCGCGCTGGGCGACAAGATCGCCGGGCTCATGGGCAACCGCGACAGCTGGAACGAGCAGGTCCAGGCGGCCGCCGATGCGGTCGGCGAGCCCGTGTGGCCGCTCCCGCTGCCGAAGGAGTACCGCAAGCTGCTCGACTCGGAGGTCGCCGACCTGCGCAACATCAGCACCGGGAGCTACGGCGGCGCGCTCACCGCCGCCCTGTTCTTGTCGGAGTTCGTCGACGGCGTGCCATGGGTGCACCTCGACATCGCCGGGCCGGCGCGCGCCGGCGGCGACGACGGCTATCTCGTCAAGGGCGGGACCGGGTTCGCCGTCCGCACGCTCGTCGAGCTCGTCGACCGGTTCAAGAAGCCGGCGCGGAGCCGTTCGGCGGGCTAAGGGCGATGGCGGGTTCGCGCGTGGGCGCGCTCCGCGAGAGGTTGCGCGAGCGCAACCCGTTCCCGGAGGGGAGCGCCACGATCGGCCTCTGGCTGATCGTCGCCGGCGTGACCGCGTACCTGTTCCTGGCCGTCTCCGGGCAGGTGCTCGGCAGCGATCGGTACAGCGCGCTGGCGGTGTTGTGGGTCATCGCGTTCACCGCCGCGCCGGGCTTCTTCCAACCACTCGAGCAGGAGATCGCGCGTGCGATCGCAGCCCGGCGCGCGCGCAACACGGGGAGTGCCCCGGTCATCCAGCGCGGTGCGCTCACCGGCGGCGTGATCGCGGCCGGCCTTGTGATCGTGATCATCATCGCCGCGCTCGTCTCCCCGCTCGTCGACTCGTTGTTCAAGGGCCAGACGCTGCTGGTCGTGGCGCTGACGGTCATGCTCGTCGGCTACTTCACCGAGCACATGACTCGTGGCGTGCTGGCCGGGAACGACCGGTTCGTTCCCTACGGCGTGCTCGTCGGCAGCGAAGGCCTGCTGCGCCTCGTCGCCTGCGTCGTGCTGGCGGTGATCGGCGTCGAGACCGCCGGTCCGTACGGCTTGCTCGTCGCGGTCGCCCCGTTCGCGGCCGTCGCCATCGCGCTCCGGGGCCAGAAGGGACTGGTGGAGCCGGGCCCGCCCGCGCCCTGGGCGGAGATCTCGGCCAACATCGGCTTCCTCGTCGCGGGGTCCGCCCTCGCGCTCGCCCTGCTCAACGCGGCCGCCGTCGTCGTGCAGCTGCTGGCGAGCAGCTCCGAGTCGGAGCAGACCAGCTGGATCTTCGCCGGCATGCTGTTGTCTCGCGTCCCGCTCTACTTCTTCCAGGCGATCCAGGCGACGTTGGTGCCCGAGCTGTCCGAGCAGCGCGGCGCCGGTGAGCGGGAGGCGTTCCGTGCCGGCCTGCGCAAGCTCACGATCGCGGTGATCGTGATCGGCGCCGCCTCCGCGATCGGCTCGGCGCTCCTCGGGCCGTGGGCCGTGCGCACCTTCTTCGGCAGCGACTTCCAACTCGGAGTGCGCGACATGGCGCTGCTCGGGGTCGGGTCGGCCGTCTACATGCTCGCCTTGACGCTGGGGCAGGCGCTCATCGCGCTGGAGCACCACGGTCGGTACGCGTTCGGATGGGTGGTCGGCGTGGTCGTCTTCCTGGTTGCGGTGCTCGTAGGCGGGAGCGACGTGCTCCTACGCGGCGAGCTCGCGTACTTCGTCGGATCAATCGCAGCGCTGAGCGCGATGATGGCCCTGCTCTGGCGACCATTGCGGGAGACGACCGGCCGGGAGGCGGAAGCCCTCCTCGACGCCGTGCGCGCCGAGCCCGTCGAGCCGTAGTGGCGTGCGGCGCGCGGACGCGCCGGCTCAGTGGTCGGTCGTCGAGCCGTCGGCCAGCGTCGCGTGGGGGAGGCAGAGCTCGTCGTACTCGGCGATCACGATCTCGCCCGCGTTCTCGCCGCACGCGGGGCACGCGGGGTCGCGGCGCACGTTGAAGGTGCGGAAAGATTCCTCGAGCGCGTCGTACGCGAGCAGGCGCCCGATCAGCGGGTCACCGAGATCGAGGGCGACCTTGATCGCCTCGAGTCCCTGGATCGATCCGATGATGCCGGGGAGCACGCCGAGCACGCCGGCCTCGGCGCAGCTCGGCGCCAGCTCGGCCGGCGGCGGCTCGGGCAGCAGGCAGCGGTAGCACGGCCCGTCGTAGGGCTTGAACACCGTGACCTGCCCCTCGAAGCGGAAGATCGAACCGTGCACGACGGGGATCCGCTTGAGGAGCGACGCGTCGTTCAGCAGGTACCGGGTGGGGAAGTTGTCGGTGCCGTCGACGATCACGTCGTAGCCGTCGATGATCTCGAGGATGTTGTCGGCACCGAAGCGCACGTCGTAGGTGACGACGTCGACGTCCGGGTTCAGCTGCGTGAGCGTCTTCTTGGCCGAGTCGACCTTGCGCTCGCCGATGCGGTCGACGTTGTGCAGGATCTGGCGCTGCAGGTTCGACGAGTCGACGACGTCCATGTCGACGATGCCGAGCGTCCCCACTCCGGCGGCGGCGAGGTACATCGCGGCGGGTGAGCCCAGGCCGCCCGCGCCGAGCAGCAGCACCTTGGTCTCGAGGAGCTTCTGCTGCCCGGCCTCGCCGATCTCGGGGAGGAGCACGTGGCGGTGGTAGCGGGTCCGCTGCTCCGGGGTGAGGACCGAGGGCGTGATCCACGGCCGGCCTTCGTCCTTCCAGCGGCCGAACCCGCCCTTCATCGACACGACGTCCGTGTAGCCCAGCTCCTGCAGCGTCTCGGCCGCGAAGGCCGAGCGGGTGCCGCCGGCGCAGTAGACGACGACCGGCTTGTCCT
Organism: Acidimicrobiia bacterium; assembly: GCA_035264545.1. Taxonomy (GTDB): domain Bacteria; phylum Actinomycetota; class Acidimicrobiia; order IMCC26256; family JACDBD01; genus JALZAA01. The sequence goes on along the minus strand of DATFPZ010000053.1, from coordinate 16,069 downwards.
TCGAGACCTTGTTCTCGACCTGGCTCTCGAGGTGCCCGCGGGGGATGAACACCGAGTCCGGCACCGTTCCCTGCTCGTACTCGTCGAGCTCGCGCACGTCGAGGAACGTGGCGTTGTCGAGCCGCCCCTCGGCCTCGGCCGGCTCCACCTCGTGGATGTTCTTCTTGGCCTGGGCCAGCAGCTCGCGGAAGCCGGGCATCGTGAGTCCTCTCGGTCTTCTCGGCCCTCTCTGTAGGAAATGCTACCCCTGGGGTCGGGTATTCCCAAGCGGCCCGATGGACAAGCAGACGGCGAAGCTCGCTTTCTGCTGAGGGGCGCCTGGCGTCGTTGAGATACGCATCGTCGTCCACCTGCGCCGACGCTGCGAATAGCCTGCGAGTGTCTCGCAAGCGGTGGGGAGAGTGTCGTGGCGCAGCAGGTGCTCGGGATCGACATCGGGGGAACGGGCATCAAGGGCGCCCCGGTGGACGTGGAGCGGGGGACCCTCACCGCCGACCGCTACCGCTTGCTGACCCCGAAGCCCGCCGTTCCCGCATCCGTCGCCGACGTCGTCGCCCAGGTCGTCGCCAAGTTCGGTGGTGAGGGCGCCGTCGGCGCGACGTTCCCGGCCGTGGTCCGCGGTGGTGTCGCGGAGACAGCCGCCAACGTCGACAAGTCGTGGATCGGTGAGGACGTCGCCAAGCGGCTGGGCAAGGCGGTCGGACGCCCGTTCGTGGTGCTCAACGACGCCGACGCCGCCGGGCTGGCCGAGATGCGCTTCGGCGCCGGCCGCAACCAGCAGGGTGTCGTGATGATGGTGACGCTCGGTACCGGCATCGGCAGCGCCTTGTTCGTCGACGGCGCTCTCGTGCCCAACACCGAGCTCGGCCACCTCGAGCTGCGGGGCAAGGAGGCCGAGAAGCGCGCGTCCGAGATCGTGCGTGAGAACAAGAAGCTCAGCTGGAAGAAGTGGGGCTCACGGGTCGACGAGTACCTCCGTCACGTCGAGATGCTGTTCTCCCCCGACCTGTTCATCGTCGGCGGCGGTATCAGCAAGAAGGCGACGAAGTTCTTCGGCTATCTCAAGATCCGTGCGCCGATCGTTCCCGCCCAGCTGCTGAACGAGGCCGGGATCGTCGGTGCCGCCGTGGCGGCGGTCGAAGCCGGGAACGCGACGGGCGGCCCGGTCAAACCAGCGCGACCAGCTCCGGCAGAACAGTTCCCAACTGCTCCGTGATGACCGCGGCGGCGACGCGGTCGAACGGCGTCTCCTGCGCGTTCATCACGACCAGGCGCGCGCCGGCGTTCAGAGCCACTTCGGGGAGGCCGGCGGCGGGATAGACGGTCAGCGAGCTGCCGACGGCGAGGAACAGGTCGCAGTCCTGGGCGGCGAGCTGGGCGCGTTGGAGGTCGGCGGGGACGAGATTCTCGCCGAACGAGATCGTGGCGGACTTGAGGATCCCGCCGCAGCCGAGACAGCGCGGGTCGTCCTCACCGGCACGCACTCGGTCGAGGGTTTCCGGCATCGGCCCGCGCCAGGTGCACGACAGGCACTTCACCTCGTGCACGTTCCCGTGGATCTCGATGACCCGCTCGGCGCTCGTGCCCGCCGCCTGGTGCAACCCGTCGACGTTCTGCGTCACGAGCGTGTGCAACGCCGCCTTGCGCTCGAGCTCGGCGAGCGCCCGGTGGCCGGCGTTTGGCTCCGCCTGCCACATCTCGCTCTTCACCCGGTTCTGCCACGCCCGCTTCCGGATCTCGGGGTCCGAGACGTAGTACTGCAACGTCGCGGTCTTCTCCGCGTCGGGGTTCTTGGTCCAGACGCCCTGCGGCCCGCGGAAGTCGGGGATTCCGGACTCGGTCGAGATCCCCGCCCCGGTGAGCACGACGATCAGGCGCGCGTCGCGGATCCAGCTCGCGATGTTCTCGAGATCCGTGCTGACGGCCATCCGGTCAGGCTATGCCGCCGTCTCCGGTGTTGCGGCCGCCGCGGCGTCCAACGCCTCGCGGTGGCGCTGGTACGCCCACCGCGCCGCGTCATGGCAGACGGACGGGTGGAAGCCCGTCGCGAACAGGACTCGCTCGACGTGATCCGCGTCGTCGCCCTGCTCGAGGAGCGTGAACGCCACCTGCCGGGCCCGGCGGCGGGCCGTCGCGAGCGGGGGTTCGGCGAGCTTCGCCTCCGCCCACTCGGCGTGTGCGACCTGGAGGCTCGCCGGTAGCCGCCGAACATGGCGGCGGTTGATGGGAGGCATGTTGCGGCGGACGGCGACCGTGCCCCGTCCGTCGTCGCACGCGAGGTCGAATTGCGACAGGCGGGTGAGCGTCCGGACGATCGGCGAGCTGTTCCCGTCACGCTGGCCGAGGCCGAGCGCCTGCGATGTGTCGGCGACGGCAAGCTCAACCCCGGCGGGCGACTCGTCGAACCTGGTTGCCAGGTGGCGGAGCAGCAGCACTGCGGTCGGGCCCAGCGTCGGGAGCCAGAACGTCTCCACGTACAGCGAGCGGGGATCGTGGCCCAGCGTGTCGAGGAGCGGGTCGGGCCAGGGTGTGATCGTGAGCGTGGCGGGCATCGGGTTTCCCTCCCGGGCGAGGCGGCGAGCGGCCGGGGAAGTGAAGGTGTCTCAAAGTGTAAAGACTTGTGTTGCCTGAATCAACCGAATGTCGTGGTCAACAGAGGTTTCGGCGTCACCCCGATTTGCCAATACTGCTCTGAGCAGCCCGGGTGCGTTTCGGCCCACTCGCACGACCTGGCTGCACGGAAGCGGGGTCGGCAATCCTTGCCCCATTCCGCACCTCTTCGAGGGCAACCACTCCGCCAATTAGGACCCTCGGAGCAAAGAGAGAGACGGAAAGCGGGAGGCCAAGCGTGGACCGGGAGGCCTCCCGCTTTCCGCGTCCAGGCTCAAACTGACCCACCACACAGCGCCTGCTGTACGATGGGCATGAATTGATCCATCGTGGTGGCGAGTGTTCGCGTTCTTCCACCGCATCGCCGAGGCCGCCCGCCAACCGGGCTATCGCGGCTGTCCATTCCTGAACGCGGTGGCGGAATACGCCGGCCCGACCAGTCCGGTTCGCAAGGCCGCCCCCGATCACCGTCGATGGAACCGCGACCTCTTCCGAGAGTTGCTCGCGGCAGACGGCCACCCCGATCCGGCCAGGACCTCGGACATCCTCGTGGTACTCGGCGACGGGCTGCTGGTCCGCGGCGACCTCGACGACGCCACCAAGCCTGCCGCCCTCACCCGCGAAGCAGTGGCGAGAGTCCCCGGGTGACCACCATCGAGGACGTGCGCGCGCTGGCTTCCCAGCTGCCCCGGTCGTATGAAGCGCTGGTCCGGGATCGCGTCAGGTTTCGCGTCGGGCGACTCGTGTACCTCGCGTTCTCACGCGACGAGACGGTGATGGGTTTCGCGTTCCCGAAGGAAGAGCGCGACGCGCTCGTTGCGTCCGAGCCGGACAAGTTCCTCATGCCGCGCCCATCGGAGCTCCGATACAACTGGGTGCACGTGCGGCTCGATGCACTCGATCAGGACGAGATGCGTGAGCTCGTCATCGACGCGTGGCGGATGGTCGTACCGAAGAGCGTTGCCGCGGCCTACCTCGGTTCGACCAGGACTATTTCTCGACCCGTAGGAACGCGTCGAGGATCTGACGAGCCGCCGCCGCAGGAGGGAGCTCGCCGGCGGTGACGGCGGCTTCGAGACGGCCCGCAAGGTCGGCAACGCGTTCGTCGTGGCGGAGCGCGTCCATGAGACTCTCGGACACCTCGGACCACATCCACTCCCGGGCCTGCTCGGCCCGGCGGCGGTCGAGCTCGCCGGCGTGGTCGAGGGTGGACCGGAAATCCTCGACCGTCGACCACAGCTCGTCGATGCCGGTGCCTTCCAACGCCGAGACGAGCACGACGCGCGGTGTCCAGGCCTGGGTCTTCGAGCGCACGAGCCGGAGCGCGCTGCTGTAGTCCGTCGCGGTGGTCTTGGCCGCGGCTGCCAGCTCGCCGTCGTTCTTGTTCACGACGACGACGTCGGCGAGCTCGATGATGCCGCGCTTGATGCCCTGGAGCTCGTCCCCGGCGCCGGGCGCGACCAGGACGGTGAACAGGTCGACCATGCCGGCGACTGCGACCTCGGACTGGCCGACGCCGACCGTCTCGACCATCACCACGTCGAAGCCGGCGGCCTCGCACAGCAGCATCGCCTCGCGGGTGCGACGGGCGACGCCGCCGAGCGTGCCCGCGGTCGGCGACGGGCGGACGAAGGCCGAGTCGGCACGCGTGAGCTCGCCCATGCGCGTCTTGTCGCCGAGGATCGAGCCACCCGTACGCGTGCTCGAGGGGTCGACGGCGAGGACCGCGACGCGGTGCTCGTGCTCGATGAGGTGGAGTCCGAACGCCTCGATGAACGTCGACTTCCCCGAGCCGGGAGCGCCCGAGATGCCGACCCGGATCGCGCCGCCCGTGTGGGGGAGCACCTCGGTGAGGAGCGCCGCCGCTTCCTCGCGGTGATCGGAGCGGGTCGACTCGACCGTCGTGATCGCCCGTGCCAGCGCGCGCCGATCCCCGTCGACGATCTGGTTGGCGAGCTCGCTCACGGTTACACGATGCGTATCTGAACCGCGCCTGGCGCGGTTGAGATACGCATCAGGCGCGCTTGCGCTGCCGCAGGAGCTCGAGGATCTCGGCGGCCGCGAGCGGGATGTTCGTGCCCGGGCCGTAGATGGCGGCTACCCCGGCGTCGAGCAGGAAGTGGTAGTCGCCGGGTGGGATCACGCCGCCGCAGACGACGAGGATGTCGTTGCCACCCTGCTTGCGCAGCTCCTGGACCAGATCGGGCACGAGCGTCTTGTGCCCGGCGGCCTGGCTCGAGACGCCAACCACGTGCACGTCGTTCTCGATCGCGTCGCGGGCCGCCTCCTCCGGCGTCTGGAACAGCGGACCGACGTCGACATCGAAGCCGATGTCGGCGAACGCAGTCGCGATCACCTTGGCGCCGCGGTCATGGCCGTCCTGGCCCATCTTCACGACGAGCATCCGGGGGCGGCGTCCCTCCGACTTGGCGAACTCGTCGATCTCGCGCCGGATGCGCTCGTAGCCCTCGTCGCCCTCGTACGCGGATCCGTACACGCCGCTGATGCTACGAATCGTTGCCCGGTGCCGGGAGAACACCTTCTCGAGCGCGTCCGAGACCTCGCCGACCGTCGCCCGGGCGCGCACGGCGTCGATCGAGAGCTCGAGCAGGTTCGCGTCACCGGACGCGCCCTCGGTCAGCCGCTGCAGCGCCGCCTGGACGCGTGCGTCGTCTCGCGACTCGCGCAGCTTCCGGAGTCGCGTGATCTGCTGCTCGCGCACTGCCGTATTGTCGACGGCGCGGATTTCGACGTCGTCGTTGCCGTCGGGCTGGTACTTGTTGACACCGACGACGACCTCTTCGCCCCTGTCGACGCTGGCCTGCCGGCGGGCGGCCGCCTCCTCGATGCGCAGCTTCGGCATCCCCGACTCGACCGCCTTGGTCATCCCGCCGAGCTCCTCCACCTCGTCGATGAGCTTCGACGCCTCGTGCGCCAGCGAGTGCGTCAGCGCTTCCACGTAGTAGCTGCCGCCGAGCGGGTCGACGACGTGGGTGATGCCCGTCTCCTCGGCGAGGATCAGCTGGGTGTTACGGGCGATCCGGGCGGAGAACTCCGACGGCAGCGCGAGCGCCTCGTCGAACGAGTTGGTGTGCAGGCTCTGCGTGCCCCCGAGTGCGGCCGCCATCGCCTCATACGCAGTGCGCACGATGTTGTTGTACGGGTCGTGCTCGGTGAGCGAGACGCCCGACGTCTGACAATGCGTGCGCAGCATCATCGAGCCCGGCTTCGTGGGCCCGAACTGCCGGATCAGCTGTGCCCACAGCAGCCGCGCCGCCCGCAGCTTGGCCACCTCCATGAAGAAGTTCATGCCGATCGCAAAGAAGAAGGAGAGGCGACCGGCGAAGGCGTCGATGTCGAGGCCCCGGCCCGTCGCCGTCCGCACGTACTCCACGCCGTCGGCGATCGTGAACGCCAGCTCCTGCACCGCCGTCGCCCCTGCCTCCTGCATGTGGTAGCCGGAGATCGAGATCGAGTTGAACCGCGGCATGTGCTCGGCCGTGTACTCGATGATGTCGGCCACGATCCGCATGCTCGGCTCGGGCGGGTAGATGTAGGTGTTGCGGACCATGAACTCCTTGAGGATGTCGTTCTGGATCGTCCCCGAGAGTTGGTCCTTGCCGACGCCCTGCTCTTCCGCCGCGACCACATAGCCCGCGAGCACCGGCAGCACGGCGCCGTTCATCGTCATCGACACGCTCATCTTGTCGAGGGGGATGCCGTCGAAGAGGAGCTTCATGTCCTCGACGGAGTCGATGGCGACTCCGGCCATGCCGACGTCGCCGGCGACGCGCGGATGGTCGCTGTCGTAGCCGCGGTGGGTGGCCAGGTCGAAGGCCACGGAGAGTCCCATCTGCCCGGCGGCGAGGTTCTTGCGGTAGAAGTCGTTGGACTCCTCGGCAGTCGAGAAACCCGCGTACTGGCGGATCGTCCACGGCCGGTTCGCGTACATCGTCGCCCGGATCCCGCGCGCGAAGGGTTCGAACCCGGGGAGGGTGTCGACCGCCTCGAGGTCCTCGAGGTCGGCGGCGGTGTAGAGGGGCTCGACGGCGATGCCCTCGGGCGTGCGCCAGGTCAGCTTCGAGACGTCGCCGCCGGCTTCCTTCTCGGCGAGCGCGCGCCATTCCTCGAGCGACTTGCGGGGGAACTCGCCGTCAGCCACGAACCAAGGCTACTTGTGCGCTTGTGGCCGCCTCCGTTCCGGAGCCGGCGGGTCAGCTGGCCTTGGGCAGCGGAGCCTCGGGGTCCGGGTTCTGGGCACGGGCGAGGGCGGCGCGGGCCTGGGCGACGCCCGCCCGTCCGACGTGGCGGGCGCGGTCGTCGAGCCGCCAGTCGGGCCAGTGCGCGGCCCGGCGGCCGCGGCGAGTCGGCTCGGCCCGGCGGGCGCGGGTGCGTGTGGACGGTGTGTCGACCTTGACGAGTCGAAGCTGCGTACCCATGTCTGCAGTATCGCTTCCGGGTATGACAGTTATTCCGGCGCCCGGCGTGCCTGCGTCACAGTCCGAGGTCGCGGCGTACGGGCGCCGCCATGGCGAGGCCGAAGCGGGCCGCTCCACCGGAGTAGACGGGGCAGCGCCCGCCGCCCTGCACCGCCCCGGCCGGACAGAAGTGCACGCCGTCGTCGGCCCGGACCTGCATGCGCCCACCGTCGCAGCCGTCCTCGAGGCGCTCGGACGGGAGACACGGCAGCGTCCTGGCGTACCGGCCGTGGTCGAGCACGGCTTGGCCCGCGTCGACGTACTGCACCCGATCGAGTGGTGGTCCGGCGAACGTCCATCCACCCGCCTCCGCTTCCTCGACGCGGCGCACCGCATTGATATCGACGGCTCTGGTCGGTGATGCGGGGGCAACCGCCGGCGGGCCCATCCAGTACACGCGGACACCGAGCCCGGCGAAGATCTTGGTGGCCGTGCGGGCGTCCTCGCGGTAGCGGTCGACCAGCGCGGCCCCGGTGAGCGGTCCGGTCGGTCCCCGCACGCAGTCGGTCACGTTGTTGCCGACGAACTCGAACACCACCGCCGACGGCTGGAATCGATGGGCGTCGCCGCGCATCTTGTCGAGCCAATCGCAGATGGCCGTTCCACCGAGCGTGCGGTCCACCACCTCCCCCCGCCCGTCGCCTTGCATCGCGAGGCTGAACCAGTCGCGTGCTTCCGAGGCCAGCGAGTCGCCGTACAGGATCACCCGACGCTTCGGAGCCGCCACCACGGACACAACCGTCGCCCCGATCAGCACCGTGATTGCAACGACCGCTACAGCCGGCCGACCCCCACGGCGCGCGTCCATCGCTCCCCAGGATGTCACCGAACGACGAAATCGTGAGGTCGCCCGGCTCGTACACTCGTTGCAAAGCGGGAGCTTGCGACCGCGACCAGAAGAAACACCGAGCCGGAGCTTGCGACGGCGACAAGGAAGCAAATGGCCTATCTCGACTACGCGGCGACCACGCCCATGTATCCGGAGGCGGTTGCCGCCATGGAGCCGTTCCTCTCGGACACGTTCGGGAACCCGTCGGGCGCGCACGCCGCCGCCCGGGCCGCCAAGACTTCGCTGGAGGAAGCGCGCGAGCAGATCGCGGCCGCGCTCGGCGCCGAGCCGTCCGAGATCGTCCTCACCGGCGGCGGCACCGAGGCCGACAACCTCGCCGTGAAGGGCGCGGCCCGCGCGGCCCGCGATGCCGGGAACGGCGACGGCGTGGTGACGACCGCGTTCGAGCACAAGGGCGTGCTGGCACCGTGCGAGCGGTTGGCGCGAGACGGGTTCCGGGTGACGCGCGCACCGGTGAACGGCGCGGGCATCGTCGACCTCGACGCGCTGGAGGCCGCGCTCGACGACCGGACGGTCGTCGTCTCGGTGATGCTCGTGAACAACGAGGTCGGAACGATCCAACCCCTCGCCGATGTGGCTGCGCTCGTGCGCGCCCGGGCGCCGCGCGCCGTCCTGCACACGGACGCGGTGCAGGCGGTGCCGTGGCTCGACGTCGCCCAGGCGGCCGACTCTGCCGACCTCTTGTCGGTGTCCGCCCACAAGTTCGGTGGACCCAATGGCGTCGGCGCGCTCGTGCGCCGGGGCGACGTGCCGATCGAGCCCCTGATCGAGGGGGGCGGCCAGGAGTGGGGTCTGCGCTCCGGGACCGCCAACGTTGCGGGAGCGGTCGGGATGGCGGAGGCACTCCGCGTGACGGCACGGCGCCGGGCCGAGGAGGTCGCGCGCATCCGGCCGTTGCGCGACCGGCTCGCAGCGGGGCTCGTCGAGCGAGTGCCCGGCTGCTTCATGAATGGCGACCCAACGCGCAAGATCGTCGGCAACTGCCACGTGGGCTTCCCGGGTGTCGAGGCCGAGACGCTCCTCGTCGCGCTGGACCGCGACGGCGTCTGCGCGGCGGCGGGATCGTCGTGCACGTCCGGCGCGACCGAGCCGTCGCACGTGCTGGAGGCGATGGGCGTCCCGCGCGACGCCGCGCTGGCGTCGATCCGGCTGAGCCTGGGCTACATGTCGACCGGGGTCGACGTCGACACCGCCCTCGAGCTCATCCCGCGAGCCGTCGAGCAGCTTCGGCCGGCGGTCAGCGCGTCACGATGACGCCGAGCCCGACTCGGGTACTGGTCGCGATGAGCGGCGGCGTCGACTCGTCGGTCGCGGCCGCGCTCCTGCGCGACGCCGGGCACGACGTGACCGGCGTGACGCTCAAGTTGTGGGGCGGCGAGTCCGACTCCGGGTGTTGCAGCGCCGCCGACGTCGAGGACGCCCGACGCGTTGCCGCCCAGCTCGACATCCCGCACTACGTGTTCAACTTCGCCGACGAGTTCGACTCGCGTGTGGTGGGGCCGTACGTGGACGCCTACGCCGACGGCCGTACGCCCAACCCATGTGTGGAGTGCAACCGGTCGATCAAGTTCGGCCGGCTGCTCGAGCGGGCTGACGCGCTCGGCTTCGCCGCCGTCGCCACCGGCCATCACGCGCGCGTCCGTCGCGATACCGGCGGCTCGTGGCAGCTGCTCCGCGGGTCCGACGTCGCCAAGGACCAGTCGTACGTTCTCTACATGCTCGGCCAGGCCGAGCTCGGGCGGACGCTGCTCCCTGTCGGCGAGCTCACGAAGGCGCAGGTTCGCGAGCACGCGGCGCGGCTGGGGCTACGCACGGCGGGCAAGGCGGAGAGCATGGACGTCTGCTTCATCACCCGCGGCGGCCGCGAGGAGTTCGTGAGCGCGCGAGCCGGGGCGAGCCCCGGCACCGTGGTCGACGGGGACGGCGCCGTGATCGGCCGGCACGACGGCGTCACCGGCTTCACGATCGGGCAGCGGCGCGGCGTCGGCGTGGCGACCGGCGAGCGCCGGTACGTCGTCGACCTCGATGCCGCCACCGCCACCGTCACGCTCGGCCGTCGTGACGACCTGCTGCGCGACGCCGTGAACCTTCGGGATCTCTGCTTCGTGGACGGCGCGCCGGGGCCCGCCGATCGGGTCGACGTGCAGGTGCGCGCCCACGGCGCGCCGATGGAAGGCCGGCTGGATGGGACGTGCGTGTGGTTCGAGCGCCCGCAGCCCCGCGTCGCACCCGGCCAGGTGGTCGCGCTCTACGACGGCGACACGCTCCTCGGCGGCGGCACCGCCACCTAACCCGCATCAAGTCTCTTCGCGGCGGTGGGACTTGCTGATCTCGCTGAGGGCGTCAGGGTCGAGGTGGTCGGCGGGTACCGCGGCGACCTTGCACTTCGTCACGGCGCGGAGTGTCGACGTGCGTACGCCGCCCTCGAGCACGGCGCGCTCACCGAGGATGGCGCCCGGCCCGAGCTCGGCCAAGGGCTCGTTGTCGACGTTGACCGACAACACGCCGTCGAGCAACAGGAACACCTCGTTGCCCGGCTCCCCCTGCTTCGTGAGGGCCTTGCCCTTCCGTAGTTTCTTGATCTTCGGCTCGCCGCCGCCGCGCATGACCACATGCGACAACTCACGCTCGAGCGCGGTCTCGACCGCGGTGACGAGGACTTTCGAATCCTCGTCTCCCCACGGCGTGTGCTTCCCGAACGCGTGCCGGTACCACTCCTTGAAGTCGGTGAGGCCGGCCTTCTGGGCGAGCTTGCCGGCGGCGTCGTAGACCCAGTGCCGGGGGAACGGGCTCGCGCCCGCCAAGTCGAAGCGCGCCGTGCCGTCGACGCCGATGGTGAGCGCCAGCGTCGTCCACACGGTCGGGCCCTTGAGCTGCAGGAACGGTGGGTGGCGGACGCGCCGCGGGGCGGGGATGGCCGGCCTCCCTCCCGCGGTCTGCACGAAGCGCACCGACGTCGTCGTGACCTCGGGCTCGCGCTGCAGCTCGGGGAATCCGATCGCCTGGAACGTCGCCTGCTTGCCGAGGCGCACGGTCGTGGAGCCCATCACCGCGCCGCCGGTGTAGCCGCGATCGACGATCTTCCCGTTCTCGACTTCTATCCACGCGCGGAGCCGGTTCGCGAAGCGGAATCCGTCTGCGGCGCCCAAGCCCTCGAGGTCGTCGATCACGTCGGGCGGCGGGTTGTCGTAATGCGTGACCCCCACCTCGAACGGCAGCTTGGTCATGCCCGTCACCGCTTCCGACGGGATCCACGAGATCGACGTGACCGACGACTCGATACGCATGTGCCGGCCTCCCTTCCGCGACAGCAAAGGTACCTTCGCCGCCCATGGCGACGGTCCTCGCACTTGCGGCGCTCGCCGGCGGCGTCGCGCTCGTCGTCGTGGGCGCCGAGGTGTTCGCCGAGCACCTCGAAGCGGCGTCGCGCCGGCTCGGCGTCAGCGCGTTCGCTCTCGCGCTCTTGCTCGCCGGCGCCGAGCCCGAGGAGCTCGCGACCACCGTCGCGGCGTCGTTGCGCAAAGTGCCGGCGATCGCGTTCGGCGACGTCATCGGAGCCAACGTCGCGATGTGTCTGGTCGCGCTGCCGGTAGGCGCGCTCGTCGCGCCACTGCCGTTCGGGCCCAGGGTGCGGCGCTACGCCCTGCTCGCGCTGCCGCTCGGTGTCGTGGCCGCGATCGTGGCGTGGAACGGCCGCGTCGGACGACCTGCCGGAGCGTTGCTCGTCGCGCTCTACGTCGCGTACGTCGCGGCGATCTGGGTCCGGGAGCGGCGGCCGCCGGCCCTCGGAGAGGTCGCCGAGCTCGCCGACACGGGCTCGGGTGCGCGCGCTCGGCCGCGCCGGGTCGGACGCGAGCTCGGACTGGTGCTCGCAGGCGTGGCGGCCCTCGCGATCGGCTCGATCGTCCTGGTGGAGGCGATCAGGTCGATCTCGGGGATCGAATCGACGCAGACGAACCTCAGCCTGACCCTGGTCGGGCTGGCCACGACGCTCGAGCTCGTGGTCCTCGCCTGGTCGTCGGCTCGCCGCGGAATCACCGAAGCGGTCATTGCGGCGGTCGTCGGGTCGTTCGCCTACAACGCGACGATGAGCCTCGGCGCCGCCGCGCTCGCCCGCCCGCTCGCCATCGCGGATGCCAGTCTGCTGCGCGGGCCGATCGTCGTCATGCTCGCGGCGCTGGCGGCGGTGATCGCGCTCGGCGTGCCGCGAGGGCGTCTCAGCCGCGCCGGCGGCGTTGCCTTGCTCGCGGCGTACCCGCTGTTCGTCGCGTACGTCACGTTGCGCTGACTGTCACACGTTCACACGAATCCGCCTCTGGGCCGCGGCCGCGAGCAGCTCGGCCCGGTACACGGTCGCGAAGCAGAGCACCGTGGGGTGCGCGGTGGCAGCGGCGCGCAACCCGCGACGCGTCTGGAGCAGCTCGGCGGGTCGGTCGAGCGTCATCGTCGCCGACCCGCCCCGCGCCCCGAGGCGAAGGTCGAGGGCAGACGGCGGAACCGGCTCACGCCGGGGTACGGCGCGCAACCACTCGATCCGCTCGCGCAGCAGCAGCACGGGGTCAGGCAGTGTCATCGGGTCGACGAGTACGAGGCCAGCCGGCACGAGCACAGCCCATCGGCCCGACAAGCTGTGCAGCGACCGCGCCGCGAAGGCGCCGAGCGGCAATCCGACGACGAGCGCGACGATGCCCACGCCGATGCGGCCGTCGGCGAGGAGGAGCGGCCCGACGGCGAGGCCGCCCGCGGCGAGCAGGGGCGCCACCGGCAACGGGCCGAGCCACAAGACGGGAGGCGTGCGCAAGGGATAGCGGCGTTCGTCGCCGTACGCGACCGCGTTGGCGCACGCGAACGAGACGGCGGCCAGTGCGATCACCAGCACGGCAGCCACCACGGCCGCGACCAGCGCGACCGCGGCTCGTGCCGCGTCCGCGCTCCCCGTGGCGGCCACGACCGCCGCGAGCACGGCGAACGCCGGCGCCACGACGCGCAGCACCGTGAGCCCGATCGGATGTGGCGCGAGCAATGCGACCAGCGCGGTCGCCCATGCCGCCCACAAGAGCACCTCCGCGAGCGTGCGCGGCGGTGTCGACCAATCTGCGAGCGCGTCACCCGCGGCAGGACCGGCGGTGAGCGGGAGTGAAGCCCACGCCAACCGCACCAACCACAGCGTCATCGGCGCGATCGGCCTCCGGGGGCTTCGGGAACGCTCCATATACTACGGGCCTCATGGCCGCCGCCCTCGAAGCGCCGCCGCTCGTTCCGGCGGTCGCCACTGCGATCGGAAGCCTTCCGCACACCGATCCGCAGGCGGCGGCGGAGCTCGTGCTCGAGGCGCACCCGAGGTTCCCCGCCGCGCCGCAACTCCCGATGCGCACTCCGCTCGAGGGCATCGTGGCGCAGTGGGCGCGCGCGCTCCCGGAGGTGACGATCGAGCGCGACGGATCGATCACGGTCGGCGGCGTCACGAACGAGCCCGCGGTCGCGACCTTCGACGCCGAGGCGCACGGTGGTCTCCTCGCGTTTCTCGACGAGGCGGCGGGCGATCGACGCCCGCCCCGCGTCAAGGTGCAGATCACGGGACCGTTGACGTTGGGCGTCGCGCTGCTCCGCAGCGGCTTGCCCGTCGCGCAGGCGTTCCGGCGCGGTGGTGAAGCGGCGCGCGCCTGGGCGATCGCGACCGAAGACCTCGTCGAGGAGCGCCTTCCCGGGTCGACGCTCGTACTCTTCTTCGACGAGCCCGCGCTCGTTGCCTGGCAGCGCGATGACGCGCCCCTCGAGCACGAGGCCGCCATCGACGTGCTGTCGGGCGCGCTCGCCGCGCCCGTGTGCCCGACCGGTGTGCACGTCTGTGGCGCCGGCAACCGGCGCCTGGCGCTCGAAGCCGGCCCGCAGGTGCTCGGCGTCGAGGTCGGCAGCGACCTCGTCGACGACGCCGACGTCCTCGCCCGTCATCTCGACGCAGACGGTTGGATCGCGTGGGGTGCGGTCCCGACCGACCGGCCGGTAGGCGAGTCGGTGGACCCGCTGTGGCGCGCGCTCGTCGGCGCATGGTGCGAGCTGACCCGCCGCGGTTGCGACCCTGTCCGGCTCCGAACCCAGAGCATCGTCACGCCGGCGTGCGGGCTCGCCGGCCACGGGCCGAGCCAGGCGGAACGCACGCTGCGTCTCGCTCGCGAGCTCGCCGACCGGGCGCACGACCAGGCGATCGCGGCGCGGTTGACGCTCGGAGCATGACGTTGGGTCGCGCGGCGCATCGTGCACGTTGGCAGGCGGGGTCCCCGCCGGAAGCTCTGCTTCCGGTGGGGTGTTATCTCGGCGCCTGACATGCCGAACGGCCCCGATCGCTGCCGGGTGTGCGACGAGCCGCTCGCCCCGGGCGCGACCTTCTGCCCGCGCTGCGGTACCCGCGTCGAGGACGACGCCGCCGCCCAGGACGACGAGGCCATGACCGGCATGGTCGTCGACGACCCGACCGCCGCTCCCGGCGCGTACGAGGCCACGCAGGCGATGTCGCGCCCGGCCGCGGCAGCCCCGGCGGCCGCGCCCGCCGCTGTCGCGGACATGGGGCCGACGCCCGAGGAGGAGGAGCGGTCACGCAAGATGCGACTGCTCGTCGCCGCGATCGTCGTCGTCATCGTGCTCGCGCTGGTGGTGCTGGTCGCGCTCGCGTTCACCAGCGGGGGCGGCGGCGGCAAGTCACCGACGTCATCGGTGCCGAGCACGACCACGACGACGACGCCCCCGACGACCACGCCGGCGACGACCCGTCCGCCCGTCACCACGTCACCGCCCGCGACGACCACGCCGCCGACGACGAGCCTGCCCACGACGAGCCCGGAGACCACAACACCGCCCGACTCGACCTGACCGAAATCACCGTCACAGCCCCGCGGCGACGGCGGCTTTGCCGACCGTTGCCGCAGAGCCGGAGCCCGCGACGGCGACAAGAAGCGTCGGTAGGCTCACAGCGTGGCTGTGCCGTCCGAGATCGAGGCTCGCGTCAACGAGTTGCGCGAGCTCGTCCGGTACCACCGCGAGCGCTACTACCAGGACGACGCGCCCGAGATCTCCGACGCCGAGTTCGACGAGCTCTACCACGAGCTCGAGGGTCTCGAGGGCGAGTTCCCCGAGTTGATGACGCCGGACTCGCCGACCCAGCAGGTGGGCGCGGCGCCCGCGACCACCTTCGCCGAGGTCCAGCACGTCCTGCCGATGCTGTCGCTCGACAACGCCTTCAACCTCGAGGACCTGCTCGCGTGGGGAAAGCGCATCGAGCGCCAGATCACCGACCCGGTGGCGTTCGTGTGCGAGCCGAAGATGGACGGCCTCGCCGTGTCGCTGCTGTACGAGGACGGACGGTTTGTTCGCGCCGCCACCCGCGGAAACGGGTTCGTGGGGGAGGACGTCACACCGAACGTCCGCACCATCGAGTCGGTGCCGAAGCAGCTGCAGGGCACGGACCTCCCGGCGCGCCTCGAGGTGCGGGGCGAGGTGTTCATGCCGATCAAGGCGTTCGAGGCGCTCAACCGCCGACAGGAGGAAGCCGAGGGCCGCCTGTTCGCGAACCCGCGCAATGCGGCAGCTGGGAGCCTCCGGCAGAAGGACTCGCGGATCACCGCACAACGTGCGCTCGACATCTTCTGCTACCAGCCCGGCGTGAAGGAGGGTGGCCCGCGCTTGCGCACGCACGCCGAGACGCTCGACTGGTTGCGCGACCTGGGCTTCCCCGTCAACGACAGGATCACGCGGTTCGAGTCGCTCGACGACGTGTACGCGTTCTCCGAACGGATGCTCGAGCTACGTCACGACCTCGGGTACGAGATCGACGGCGTCGTCGTCAAGGTCGACCACCTCGGCCAGCGCGACGAGCTCGGCGCGACGAGCAAGGCGCCGCGCTGGGCGATCGCGTACAAGTTCCCGCCCGAAGAGAAGACGACGCTGCTGCGCAACATCATGGTGAGCATCGGCCGGTCCGGCCGCGCCACACCCTTCGCGCAGCTCGAACCCGTCTTCGTCGGCGGCTCGACGGTCTCGCAGGCCACCTTGCACAACGAGGACGAGGTCGCGCGCAAGGACGTGCGCGTCGGCGACACCGTGATCGTGCACAAAGCGGGTGACGTGATCCCCGAGA
>DATFPZ010000052.1:0-3018 GCA_035264545.1 Acidimicrobiia bacterium | reverse complement strand
AGACGTTGGCTTTGGTGCGGGCGCACTCGTCGCGCAACTCGCCGAGCGACGCGCTGCGTGACTGTTCCAACAGCCGCGCCTCGGCGTCGGGGTCGGCGTTGGCGGCGTCGGTGATCACTGCCACCTGCTGGGCCGAGAGCTCGCCGCGTCGGGCCGCCGCCTCGATGGCAGGAAGCTCCCGCAGTCGCCGTGCTGCGTCGAGCGCGTCCTTCGCCTGGCCGACCGATGTACCGGTCGAACGAGCCAGCTGATGCGCCGCCGAGCGGTCGCCGGCGCGCTTCCACAGCGCGGTCTCGACGACCCGCGCCGCCGCGAGCGCCTCGACGGTTGCCGCCATGTTCTTGATCGCCGCCGCGTCCTCGACCACGCGCATGGCATCGGTTGCTGATACCCGCGCCGCGTCGAAGCGTGTCGCGTACGCACTCATCGCGCTGCGCAACTCCGACAGCTTCATACCGGGATCATACGGACGGGGTGTGACAGTTACCTTGGCGTCGCCAACGCGCGTGTTGTTAGTCATGGCGCCCGCGAGCCTGATGTGACCGGCGTTAACTCTCCGCGGGCGCGTCCCGGGTCGGCGCCGGGGGCGGTTTCGCCTCGGCGGGTGGGCGCAGGATCGTGTCGCGGTAGTAGCGGAGCTCGGCGACTGACTCGCGGATGTCGTCGAGCGCCCGGTGCGTCTCGGCCTTCCCGGGGCGCTTCGGGTACACGGTCGGGTACCAGCGCCGGCACAGCTCCTTGATCGACGACACGTCGATGCTGCGGTAGTGCAGGTACCGGTCGAGGTCGGGAAGGTACCGGTCGAGGAAGCGGCGGTCGACGCCGATGGAGTTGCCGCACATCGGCGCCGTGCCGGCTTTCGGCACGAATTGCACGATGTATTCGATGGCCTGCTTGCCGGCGGCGTCGAGGCTGAGCGACGACCGTTCGATCTCGGGCAGCAGGCCGGATTTGGTGTGCATCTTGCGCACGAAGTCGTCCATCTCGGCGAGGACCGGGGGCGGCTGGTGCACGACGAGGTCGAGCCCGTCGGCGAGCACCTCGAGCTGCGCGTCGGTGACGATCACCGCGAGCTCGACGATCCGGTGCCGCTCCACGTCGAGGCCGGTCATCTCGAGGTCGATCCAGACGAGGCGATCGTTGGCGCTCGCCGGAGCCTCGGGCACGGGTTCACGCTACCGTTCACTGCGACATGGCGACGATGACGACGACGGCATGACGAGCGTTCGCAACGTCAAGTCCACGGTCCTGAGCGGGCCCCGCGTCGAGCTGCGCCCGCTCCGCAGCAGCGACTTCGAAGACTGGCGCGACGTCCGCACGCGCAGCCGGGACTGGCTCGAACCGTGGGAGCCGCTCGCCGACCCGGGGAGCCCCGATCCTGTCACCGACCCCGAAGCGTTCCGTGCCCGTTGCGGCGCTTGGGAGCGTCAGCGTCACTTCGACACCGCGTACGGGTTCGGCTTGTTCCTCCAGGGCGGCTCGCTCATCGGCGAGGTGAGCCTCGGCAGCGTCCAGCGGGGCCCGTTCCAATCGGCGTTCGTCGGCTATTGGATCGACGCCCTCCACGCGGGACAGAACCTCGTCCCCGAGGGCGTGGCCGTCATCCTGCGGTATGGGTTCGAGGAGTTGCACCTGCATCGCATCGAGGCGGCCATCGTCCCGCGCAACGACGCCAGCCGCCGCGTCGCGAACAAGCTCGGCCTGCGCGACGAAGGGCTGGCGGAGCGGTTCCTGCAGATCCGCGGCGTGTGGGAGGACCACGTCCGCTATGCGATCACGTCAGAGGAGTGGGACGTGCGCCGCGAGGAGATCACGAGGCGGTTTCTCACCTGACGCGAGCGGCGCCGCGTGGTCGGATCCGAGGCTTCTCCACCGAGGACGCCTACGGTCTTCTGCTTGGGATCATCGTCCTGACGTTCGTGTTGCTGTCGCAGGTCGAGCCGGCCCGGTGGACGCGACTGGTCGTGGCGCCGAGCGTCGGCGCCATGCTGCTCCTCGCGCTGTACGCGTCTCGCGCCCGGCATCGGCTCATGCGGGCGGCGATCATCGGAGTGGGCGTTGCTTACGTGATCATCGTCATCGAAGCGGTGAGCGACAGCGACGTCTTCGCCGGTTCGACCTACGCGATCTACGGGCTGCTCATCGCGGCCACGCCCGTCGTGATCGTCAACCGCATCCTCCGACACCCGGAAGTAAAGGTCTCGACGATCCTCGGTGCGGTCTGTGCCTACATGCTCATCGGCATGGTGTTCGCCTTCGCCTACGGGATGATCGGCCTGATCGACCCGCCGTTCTTCGCCGAACGCGGACCCGTCGATCAGTTCGACTACTTCTATTTCAGCTACGCGTCCCTCACGACCGTCGGGTTCGGCGATTTCGTGTCCCGCGGGGATCTGGGTCGGAGCCTGTCGGTGCTCGAAGCTGTAACCGGTCAGATCTTCCTCGTGACCCTGATCGCCCGCCTCGTCTCGCAGTTCAGACCACAGCGCGACAGCCAGTCACCCCGGTCTGAGTGAGCACGCCAGACTCGGGTACTTCTCTCGGTCATGGGACGTGCCATTCCCCTCACGGTCCTCGTCGCCGCCCTGATCGTGGCCGGCTCGACGACGGCGGACGCGACTCGAACCGTCAAGGCGTCGGCGAAGTTCTCGGTCCAGCTCGCCGACCAGTCCGGGAATTACGAGTTCGGGCAGAGCAAGATCGTGAAGAGCCAGCTCGACTGGACGCCGCAGGTGCCGGTCTCGCTGCACGCGGCACCGAAGGCGGAGCCGTTCAAGGAGTTCTCGTTGTCGGGTCGCGTCGAGAAGGGAACGCAGAAGACGAGCGACTCGGTCGCGGTCGCCATCAGCGTCGACGTCGGAGATCAGTCGATGCTGCTCGCCTCGGACGATGGCGGCTGCACCGTGAAGGTGAGGACCCTGACGAAGTCGCGCGTCTCCGGGTCCTTCACCTGCGACACGACCTACGGCGGCCAGCCCCTGAAGGCCAAGGGCACCTTCAAGGCGCGGTAAGGAGCGA
>DATFPZ010000051.1:0-14268 GCA_035264545.1 Acidimicrobiia bacterium | reverse complement strand
CGCGCCCATCGTGACGACCTTCGTCCTCGCCACCGCCAATCCCGACAAGGCCCGCGAGATCGTCGCCGTGCTCACCGAGGAGGCGCCGTCACTCGAGCTCGTCGCGCGGCCACCCGAGGTCCCGGACGTCGACGAGGTCGGCGAGACGCTGGAAGACAACGCGCGCATCAAGGCGGTCGCGCTCTGTGCCGCCACCTCCCTACCGGCCGTCGCCGACGACACGGGGCTGCACGTCGACGCTCTCGGTGGCGCGCCCGGCGTTCACACCGCCCGCTACGCGGGCGAGGACGCGAGCTACGCCGACAACGTGGAGAAGCTGCTCGGCGAGCTCGACGCGCTGCCGCTCGAGGAGCGAGCGGCGCGGTTCGCCACCGTGGCCGTCGCCCGCTGGCCGGACGGCCTCGAGGTCGCGGCGCTGGGCGAGGTCGAAGGCGTGATCACGAGCACTGCACGAGGCGACGCCGGTTTCGGGTACGACCCGGTGTTCGTACCGCTCGAGGGCGACGGCCGCACGTTCGCGGAGATGACCGACCGGGAGAAGCACGCCCTCTCACACCGCGCTCGTGCGTTCCGCACGCTCGCCAAGGGGGTACGCGTCATCCAGGAAACCGAAGGACGCTAGCGATGGCCGTCATCGACATCGCCGGGTTCGTCGCCGACCTCAAGGACCACGCCGTCGAGCACGGCTTCCACGTCCACGACGAGCGACACTTCGTCGAGAGCTACTCGCTGCGCCAGACCTGGGAGGTCGACATGCATCCCGAAGAGGGGTGCGAAGGGCCTGTCGACCTGTACCTCTCGCTCGAAGTCGACCCACGCGTGCTCCTCGGCTTCGAGGACGCGGTGATGGGCCGTCCCGAGAGCGACGACCCGCCCGACGACTTCCACTTCCCCGTGAACTTCACGTGGGCGCTCCCGCCGCTGCCGCACGGTCCCGACCTGCTCCTGCTGGCCACCGAGCTCGCGGGGCGGGGCGGCCCGGACCTCCCCCTCGAGGTGTCGGCGATCGACTCGATCCCGGCGGCGACCGACGCGCCCGAGCGATCGCTGCGCATCGTCGCCCATCAGCGCGTTTCGTTGTTGCACATCCGAGACGGCGACGCGGTCTCGTGCGACGTGCTCGAGCGCTGCCTCGCGGTGAGCCGCTACCTGCTCGAGGGCGCGCCCGACTGGCTTTCCTGAGAACGTCCTGGGAGTCGCGCCGGACCGCGTCGAATCCGGGGGACGCTCCGGTAGATTGAGGCGATGCCCATGCGGACGGACTGCCGCCACTACGAGAGTCGGACCTACCCGAGCGGCGAGACCGTCCGCAAGTGCCGGCTCGACCTGGCGCCCGACGCGCCGTGGCGCTGCCCCGACGACTGCCCGAAGTTCGAGAAGCGGCGGTGGGACGCGGGCTGGCAGTACGGCAGCCTCGGCGACTCGGCCAAGCCGCCGGAACGGGAGCCCGAGGGCAGCGACGTGTCGGCGCTGCTCGACGAGGCGGAGGACATCGTCAACCTGGCGGCGCCCGGCGTCCTGTCCGACTTCGAGAAGAAGAGCCGCAAGCGGCGCATCTTCCGCCGCAAGAAGAAGAAGAAGAAGTAGAACCGACCCTGCTGGCGTGCCGCGAGCTCGCCTTGCGTGCACCAGGTGGGAGTCGAACCCACACGGGCCGAAGCCCACAGGATCCTAAGTCCTGCGCGTATGCCATTCCGCCACTGGTGCGCGGATCTCACCGTAGCGGGGTGTCAGACGAGCGTCGCGGGTTCGTGATTCCGGAGTTACGCGCCTGAAACAGAGTCAGGCAAAGCATCATCTGCATGCTCTCGCCACTCGAGGGCTTCGTGGTGGGTGTCACCGCCGATCGCCGCGCTGACGAGCAAGCTGACTTGCTCGTTCGTCGGGGCGCTCACGTTCTCCACGGGCCCGTGATCCATACCCTGCCGCTCGGCCCCGACGAGGGGCTGCGGCGCGCGACGGCGCGCGTGATCGAAGACCGCCCGGACTATGTCATCGCCAACACCGGGATCGGCATCCGCGGATGGGTGACGGCTGCCGCGGCCTGGGGCTGGGACGACGCGCTGACCTCGGCGCTCGAGGCCGCCCGGGTGCTTGCGCGCGGACCGAAGGCCGCGGGCGCGCTCCACGCGCTCGGAGTCGATGTGTGGTGGCGGGCTCCGGGCGAGTCCCTCGCCGAGGTGGCCGAACGACTCCTCGCCGAGCCGATGGCGGGACGCACCGTCGCCTTCCAGCTCCACGGCGGCGGCACGCCGGAGATCACCGAGGCGATCCGGGCCGCGGGCGCTTGCGTGATCGAGGTCCCTGTGTACCGCTGGCAGCTGCCCGACGAGCGCGCCGCCCCCCGTGCGCTCATCGAGCGCGTCTGCAACGGCGATGTCGACGCGGTCACGTTCACGACAGGTCCCGCGGTCGAGAACTTCCTCGAGCTCGCCCGTGAGCAGGACCGCGAGACCGCCGTGCGGGACGCGCTGGACGCTCGTGTGGTCGCCGCGGTGATCGGCCCGTACTGCGCCAGCGTGGCCCGAAGCCTGGGGCTCGACGCGGTCGTCGAGCCGGTTGCCTCGCGGCTGGGCTCGATGGTGCGAGCGCTCACGGACCGGCTCGCCGGCGAACGGCTCGTTGTGCGCAAACGAAACCAGACCATGGTCGTACAGGGACGAGCCGTCGAGGTGTACGACGACGCGCAGGAACGAACCCTGTGGCTGACCACGCGTGAACGATGGTTGCTCGACTGCCTGCTACGGCGACGCGGAGCGGTGGCGACGCGCTCCGAGCTGGGTCGTGCCGTCTGGGGCACCAGCACCGATGATCACCTGCTCGACGTGACCGTCGGACGCCTCCGCCGCCGACTGGGCGCAGTCGGCACCATGGTCGAGACCGTCCCCAAGCGCGGTTACCGCGTGACCGGCGAGGTTGCGGAAGAGTGAGCGTCCGCGGATCTCACAGCGCCGTAGTGGCAGCGTGAGATTGTCGAGACCGACCCGTCATCGGCTCGACACGCGCATGAAGAACGCCGCTTTTACGGTGCGCTCATGGCAACTCCGGATATCCGCGGCGCGAAGCGAATGGGCCTGCCGGTCGACTTCGAGCGGCTGGCCCGAGTCGGCGACACCGACCTGACGCCGGAGGAGCGATACGCGCTGAAGACACACGGCGTGTGTGCGCAGCTCCAGGACCACGTGTTCATGATCCGGGTCCGTGTCCCCGGCGGGCTGTTGCAGCCCGATCAAGCGCGGCGGCTCGTCGACATGGCGAGGCGTCATGCGCGGGACTGGGTCCACCTCACGACCCGCCAGAACGTCGAGCTGCACTGGGTCGCCGACCGTTCGGTACCCGGCGTGCTCGCCGAGGTCGAATCGATCGGCCTGACCACGCGTTCGGCGTGCGGGCACACGTTGCGCAACGTGATGTGCGCCGAGGAGGCCGGCGTCGGGCTCGACGAGCCGTTCGACTGCCTGCCCGACGCCCGGGCCGTGTCGGCCGCCATCGTCAGCCGCTCGCGTGCGCTGAACACCGCTCTGCCGAGCCGGATCAACCTGGCGTTCGGTGGGTCGCCGCGCTGCCGGCACGACGCGTTGCTGAACGACGGCGGGTTCGTCTCGGTCGTCCGCGACGGGCAACCCGGCTACGAGCTGTGGGGCGGCGGCAGCTTGGGCCGCTCGCCGCACCTCGCAGTCCTGCTGCACGACTTCGTGCCCCGCGTCGACACGATGGCGGCGGCGGAAGCTCTCGTCGACGTCTTCGTTCAGCACGGCGATCTCGATCATCCGGCGAAGGGCCGTCTGAAGTTCGTGATGGAGCGCCTTGGTGAGGAGTCGTTCCGCAGCGAGTGGTCGGCCGCCTTCGACGAAGCGCGCCGCCGTCCGCATCCGGACCCGGCGCCCGTCTCCGTGCTCGGGGACGCCGAGCACGCCGCCGTGCTCGCGGCGGCGCCGGCGAGCGGATGGAACGCAGGCGTGCGACCCCAACGCGCGATCGGAATGGCGTTGGTCACCGTGGACGTGCCCATGGGTGATCTGAGCGGTCGCGAGCTCGAAGCGATCGCAGACCTCTCCGAGCGGTACGGCGACGGCGCGCTTCATCTCAGCCGCGACCAGGACGTCGTGCTCCGCGACGTGTCCGTCGACGCGGTCGAGGCGCTGCGCGATGCCCTTGCCGAGCACTCCCTCGGCATCCTGGGCGACAGCCGGTCGCCGCGCGTGCGGGCCTGCACCGGCTCGGCCGTGTGCGCGCTCGGCATCACGACCGCGCCCGATGCCGGCATCTCGCTGCTCGCCAGCGACGGGCTCCGTCGCCATTCGACGCTGCGCGTGCACGTCTCCGGGTGCCCGAACTCGTGTGCGCAGCACCAGGCGGCGGACATCGGGTTGGCGGGCACCAAGGTGAAGATCAACGGCCAAACGCTCGACGGCTATCAGGTGTTCGTGGGCGCCGACCTGGAGCGCCATCAGCACGGCGAGGTCGTCGGGCGGGTGGGGGAGCGCGACGTCGTGGCCGCCGTGGACGCGCTCGTGGGCGTGTGGGAAGCCCTGCGGCACGACGGGGAGACACTGGGCCGCACGTGCCGGCGCATCGGCATCGACGCGATCGCCGCCCACGTCGCCACCCTGCTCGAGCGCCGGTGGGAGCCAGGCCCCGGCGACGAGGAGCGCCAGCTCGTGAGCGCCGGTTCCGGTCGCTGACCCGTCCGTCCCGTCGAAAGGAACCCACGATGCCCATACCCGTGCCCGAAGCCGTCGACGAAGCCGGCGCGCTCGCGCGCACCAAAGCGGACCAGGCGCGCAACCTGCCGCGCTACGCGATCGCCAGCATGCTCGCGGGAGCGTACGTCGGTGTCGCCGTCGTGCTCCTGATCAGCGTGGGCGCGCCGCTCGTCTCCGCCGCATCGCCGTTCAGCAAGCTCATACAGGGTGCCGTGTTCGGGGTCGCGCTGACCCTCGTGGTCTTCGCCGGCGCGGAGCTGTTCACCGGCAACACGATGACCATGCTCCAGGGATTGGTCCGGCGCGACGTCCGGGTCGGTGATCTCGTGGTCGTCTGGGTGAGCTCCCTGATCGGCAACTTCGTGGGCTCGATCGCGTTCGCCGCCGCCGTCTACCAGTCGGGCGCGCTCACCATTGGCGCCACCCCCGGGAAGGCCAGCCCCGCCCAGACGCTGCTGGGCTCGATCGTGGAGGCCAAGGACGCCGCCAGTGGCGGCCAGCTCTTCTGGCGAGCAGTCCTGTGCAACGCGCTCGTGTGCCTGGGGTTGTGGATGGCGGCGCGGACCCGCAGCGACGCCGCGAAATGCATCGTGCTGTGGTGGGCACTGCTCGCGTTCGTCGCCTCGGGCTTCGAGCACTCGATCGCCAACATGACGACGTTCTCGCTCGCCGCGCTGGATGGCAGCGGCACGTGGAGCATGCTCTTCCGCAACCTCGCATGGACGGTGCCCGGCAACGTCGTCGGCGGCGCGTTGGTCGTCGGCGGGAGCTATGCGTGGCTCGGCGCCAGGGCCAGCGCCCCGGAGCCGGCAATTCCCGCACCCGCGGTCGATGCTTCGCCGAACGGCCAGGAGCTGGAGCCTGTGACCGTCACGTGATCGTCAGCCCCGACACGCGACGACGGGCTGGTGGGCCGCGTGCCTGCCAGCCCGCCGTCGCGTCTGCGGTAGCGTGCGCGGGACGGAGGAGGGGGAATGGGCAAGCAGGTTCCGATCGTCGACTACCTCGTGCTCGACGACGGCGCGCCGCATCTTGTCGCCAACCGGTGCGACACGTGCGGGGCGCTGTACTTCGACCGTCGCAATGCGTGCGCCAAGTGCAGCGGCCGGTCGTTCTCGAAGGAGCGACTCGGCGACGACGGGAAGGTGCGCAGCTTCACCATCGTGCACCGCGCCGCGCCGGGCGTCCCGACGCCGTACGTGTCGGCGATCGTCGACCTGTCCGGTGGCGGCGTGGTCAAGGCCAACCTGCTGAACGTCGAGCCCAGTCCCGACCACGTGCGCTTCGGCATGGACGTCCGACTGACGACCACCGTCGCCGGCGTCGACGACGACGGCACCGAGGCGATCCAGTTCGGCTACGAGCCGGCCTGAGGAAGAGAAGGAGCACGCGATGGCTGAGCGGGACGTCTGGATCCTGGGCGCGTCGATGACCAAGTTCGGGAGGTATCCCGATAAGGACCTCATCGACCTCGGCGCCGAGGCGGCGCTCGCCGCCCTCGACGACGCCGGCGTCACGATGGCCGACATGGACGTCATGGGCGCGGGCAACCTCATGGAGGCCGCCAGTGGGGTCGGGCAGCGCATCCAGAAGCAGGTCGGCCAGAACGGCGTGCCCGTCTACAACGTCGCCAACGCCTGCGCCACGGGCGCGACCGCCATCCGCTGCGTGTACATGGCGATCAAATCGGGTGAGGCCGAGACCGGCATTGCCGTCGGACTGGAGAAGATGGGCAAGGCCGGGCTCCTCGGCAGCGCACCCCGCACCGACAAGAACGTGTTCGAGCCCTCGGGCCGCTACGGCTCGGTGATGAGCGTCGAGGGGCGCATCGGCACCACGCTGATGCCGGGCGTGTTCGCGCAGGCGGGCATGGAGTACGCCAACGAGCACGACGGCGTGGGCTTCGAGCAGTTCGCCAAGGTCGCCGAGAAGAACCACGCCCACTCGACGCTCAATCCGCTCGCGCAGTACCAGAAGCAGTTCTCGCTCGACGAGGTCATGGACGCCGAGATGATGGCGTACCCGAACACGCTGCTGATGTGCTGCCCGACGGGCGACGGGAGCGCGGCGCTGGTGCTCGTCTCGGAGGAGAAGCTCGCGAGTCTCTCCGACGACCAGCGCAAGCGGGCGGTGAAGATCTCGGCGTCGGTGATGACGTCCGACCCGTGGACCGAGACGGATCAGGTGCAGCCGGACGTGAACACGCTGACACGCGACGCCGCCAACCAGGCGTACGAGACTGCCGGCGTCGACCCGTCCGACCTCGACCTCGTGGAGCTGCACGACTGCTTCGCGACCGCCGAGCTCATCCACTACGACAACCTCGGGCTGTGCAAGCCGGGCGAAGCGGGCAAGTTCATCGACGAGCGCGGTCCCTGGCGCGACGGTGAGACGCCGGTCAACGCGTCCGGTGGCCTCATCTCGAAGGGCCATCCGCTCGGCGCAACTGGCGTCGCCAACCTCTACGAGGTCGCGACGCACTTGCGGGGCGAGGCCGGTGACCGCCAGATCGAGGACGCCAAGGTCGGCCTGACACACGTGATCGGGCTCGGATCGGCGTGCGCGGTGCACGTCCTGGAGAAGGCGACGATCTAGGGTCATCACCGTGCTGCAGCCCGGTACCGAAGCTCCGGACTTCACCCGTCCCGACCAGGACGGCAACCCGGTCACGCTGTCCGATCTGCGCGGCCGTTGGGTGCTGCTGTGGTGGTACCCGATGGCCGATACCCCCGGTTGAACGATCGAGGGAAAGGGCCTGCGTGACCAGGCCACTGACTTCGAGAGCATGAACTGCGAGAGCCTCGGGATCAGCTTCGACGCGCCCGAGGCGAACAAGGCGTTCCGGGAGAAGTACGACTTCCCGTTCCGCCTCCTCTCCGACTACGACGAGCAGGTCGGCGTGGAGTACCAGACACGCGACCCGGGGACCGACAAGGTCAGCTTCTCGAAGCGGTACAGCTACCTGATCGATCCCGAGGGAGTGATCCGCAAGTCGTACGAGGTCAGCGACATCCCCGTCCACCCCGCCGAAGTGCTCGCCGACCTCTACGAGCTCCAGAACACCTGACGCCGATGCGTATCTGAACTGCGCCTGGCGCAGTTGAGATACGCCTCAGGGACGCGCTCAGATCGCCGTCCATCCTCCGTCGACGCACAGCACCTGCCCGGTCACGAAGCTGCTGGCGTCGGCGGCGAGGAACAACAGCGCGCCGTCGAGCTCGTGCTCGTCGCCGCCCCGTCCCATAGGTGTGCGGGCCCGTATCCAGCGCTCCGAGCCCTCGTCGCCGAACATGCGGCCCTCGGTCATCTCGGTGCGGAACCAGCCCGGCGCCAGGGTGTTCACGCGAACGCCCTTGCGGGCCCATTGCGCCGCGAGCTCGCGCGTGAGGTTGACGAGCCCGCCCTTCGACGCCGCGTAACTGGCCATCGGGATCTGTCCCACGCCGACCAACCCCCACAACGAGGCGACGTTCACGATCGTCCCGCCCGTGCCGGATTCCACCATGGACCGCGCCGACAACTGCGCGAGGGCGAATGGCGCGACCAGGTTCACCTCGAGGACGTCGCGGAAGGTCTCGACCGGCTCCTCCATCGCAGGAAACAGCGCGTCGATGCCGGCGTTGTTCACGAGCACGTCGAGCCGACCGAAGCGACCAAGCGTCGCGTCGACGAGCGCGGCCGGTGCGTCCGGTTCGGAGAGATCGCACGAGACGGGCAAGGCGTCGGTGAGCTCGCCCGCGAGCTCCTCGAGGCGTTCGCGCCGGCGGGCAGCGAGCACGACCCGCGCGCCGGCGCCGTCGAGCACCCGGGCGAATCGGGCCCCGAGCCCGGAGCTGGCGCCCGTCACGATCGCGACGCGCCCGTCGAGACGGAACGCGGCGAGGGGATCGAGTCGTGGCACGCCGGCAGCGTACTTTTGACCGATGACGAAGGGGCTCTTGCCACGCGATCTCGACGAGACGGACGATGCGGCCATCGCCGAGTTCCACGCCCGGTACGGACAGCTGGAGCTCACGCCGGTCGTCGTGGTCATCGCCGCCTACGAGGAGGAGGCGGCGATCGGAGCCGTGATCGACGAGCTGCCCGCCGAGGCATGTGGTCTTCCGGTGAGCTGCATCGTCGTGGTCGACGGCGACACCGACCGCACCGCGCCGATCGCCCGGGATCACGGAGCGTATGTCTGCACGTTCCCGACCAATCGGGGTCAGGGCGCTGCGTTCCGCGTCGGGTACGCACTCGCCCGGGGCGGGCGCGCGCGCTTCATCGTCACGACGGATGCCGACGGTCAGTACGTCGGGAGCGAGATCGATCAGCTCCTGCAGCCGGTGGCGGCGGGCGACGCCGACTTCGCCGTCGGCTCGCGATGGCTGGGCCGCCAGGAGACGACCGATCCGATCCGGCGATCGGGCTCACGATTCTTCGGGCGCTTGGCGAGCGTGCTGACGGGCCAGCGCATCACCGACACGTCGTCCGGCTTCCGCGCCATGACCGTCGAGGTGACCGAGGCCGTCACGCTGCGCCAGTCGCAGTACCAGGCGTCGGAGTTGCTCATGGAGGCGCTCGCCAAGGGGTTTCGCTTCGTCGAAGTTCCGATGACGATGCGGAAACGCTCGCATGGCCGTACGAAGAAAGGGTGGTGGCCCGTCTACGGATTTCGGTACGCGCGTGTCCTCACCACGACCTGGCTGCGTGAACGACACCGAAGCAAACGCGGCGCGGACGATTCCTGACAAACTCGGTCAACAATGAGCGGTCGGGCCGCGATCTCCTCACGCGCTCGAAACAATGGTCTCAAGATCGCATGGTAAGAAAGGTGTTGCTCTTCGGAGCACGGCGGACCGTCCCACGCAAGACGCACACAACCGCGGGTGGAGGAGAACACAGTGCGCACCCTGATCTTGGGCGGCGACGGATACCTGGGCTGGCCGACGGCGTTGCATCTCTCGGACCGCGGTCACGAGGTGGCGATCGGCGACAACTTCGTGCGGCGGCAGTACGACCACGAGATGGGTGTCGAGAGCCTCGTCCCCATCGAGCCGCTGCACACGCGGACCAGGGTCTGGCACGAGCACACGGGCCGGTCGATCGACACGTTCGTCGCCGATCTGACCGACGCCCACGCCACGTTCGACATGATCGACCGGTTCCGGCCCGACACGATCATCCACTTCGCGGAGCAGCGCGCCGCGCCCTATTCGATGATCGACCGTGAGCATGCCGTCTACACGCAGCACAACAACGTGATCGGCACCTTGAACGTGCTCTACGCCATCAAGGAGGTCGATCCCGACATCCATCTCGTCAAGCTCGGAACGATGGGTGAGTACGGCACACCGAACATCGACATCGAGGAGGGTTGGCTCGAGGTCACGCACAAGGGTCGCACGGACCGCGTGCTCTACCCGAAGCGGCCGGGCTCCTTCTACCACCTGAGCAAGGTGCATGACAGCCACAACATCGAGTTCGCCTGCCGCGTGTGGGGACTACGCGCCACCGACCTGAACCAGGGGGTCGTGTACGGGCAGCAGACGCCGCAAACCGCGCTCGACGACCGCCTTGCAACACGCTTCGATTACGACGCCATCTTCGGCACGGTGCTCAACCGCTTCGTCGTGCAAGCCGTGCTCGGCGAGCCGCTCACGGTCTACGGCGAGGGTGGGCAGACGCGGGGCGTCATCGACATCCGCGACACCGTCGAGTGCCTGCGACTCACCTCCGAGCACCCGGCGGAGCGGGGCGAGTTCCGGGTGTTCAACCAGATGACCGAGAGCTTCACCGTGAGCGAGATCGCCAAGGTCGTGGCTACCTCGTATCCGGGGGAGATCAGCATCGAGAACATCGAGAACCCTCGCGTCGAGGCGGAAGCGCACTACTACCGCGTCGTGCACAGCGGTCTCGTAGAGCTCGGGCTGACGCCGCACCGCTTGTCCGAGACGCTGATCACGTCGATGTTCGACGTCGCCGAGCGCTACAAGCACCGCGTCGATGGCGAGGCCCTGCTCCCGCTCGTCAACTGGCGCCGGACGGCGAATCGGGTGCGCCCGGCCGAAGGGCAACCGGAGTGGAGCGGTGACGAGCTTCTGTCACCCAGCCGGTCAGCGCGGTGAGGCCGAGCGCGCCCGCCAGCGGGGCGAGGGCGAGCGCCGGCAGTTGGTAGCGCCACGAGAAGTGGAACAGGTCGGCGGCGAGCACCACGGACAGTCCGCACAGCGTCGAGAGCGCGCAGGCGGCGCGTAGCCCGGATCGCCGAGCCCGACCCACGCCGAACATCGCCAGGAGACCGGCGACGAACGCCAGGCCGAGCACCGGCCCGGGCGTGTATCCGACGCTGAGCTGATAGCCGCGGAGAAATGCCGCCAGCGGCTCGGCGACGCTGGGCTTGCCGCCGCCCTGGTTCCGAATCGCCGCGGCCGGGTCGTTGTCGCCGAACGTCGGGTAGTCGCGCTGGAACTGCCACCGGTCGATCGTGGCGTCGCCGGCGAACGTCCGGCGGGGCCAGCTGAACCCTTTGCCGTAGTCCGTGGCGAGGTGTCTCGCGAGGTCCCACGGTTGATGGACGAACACCCGGCGCGAGAAGTCGCGCAGCACGGTGTCGAGGTTCTTGCCCGGTGGCGGGTCGACCCGCCCGGGATACGGGCTGTGGTGGGCGTAGTCGTTGACGCCCCGCCGCTCGCCGAGCGGCTCGCGAGGGCAGAGCGGCCGCTCGTAACCCGGCAGGTCGAGTCCGCGGCAGTCGACGATCGTCGCCGCCCGGCCGTAGAGCAGGAGGGCGTCGCCGCGGTTGAACCCGATGCGGGTCGTCTCCACCCAGTAGTAACCCGCGTACATCCCCACGGGGACGGCGAACGCCAACGCCAGCGTTGCCGCCCGGAACAGCCGGGCCTTTCCACCCGTACCGGCGACCAACGCGAACGCGACGCCGGGAATCACGAGCACCCCGCCCACGACGCGGACGGTCATGGACAGACCGAAGAGCGCTCCGGCGATCGCCAGCGTCGTGTAGCTGGGGCGCTTCCAGAGCAGCAGCACGACCGCGGCGAGCACCAGCGCCTCGAAAAGCGCCTCGGACATGACGTTGTGTTCGATCTGCAGTTGGTACGCGTCCAGCAAGACGGGCGCGGCGGCGAGCACGGCGATCCACCGACGGCAACCGAGCCGCACGAGCACGGCATAGATCGCGATGCCCATCGCCAGGCCGAGAAGGTGCTGCACGGCGGCGACCGTGGCGAGCGTGCCGACCGTGAGCACCGGCCGCAGGAGGAGCACGATGTAACCGATCGGTTGGGCTTGCCTCGGGCTGAGGTCGTGCAGGTTCTCGAGATACCCGAACGAATCGATGAACAACAGCGCCGGCCGGTACGCGACCTGCGTCACGATTCGAAGCAACGCGCCCGCGCCGAGGACAATGAGGAAGACCCAGTGTCGTCGCGCGCCGACCCGCACCCGTGCCCGTGTCTGCTCGTCGAACCAGCGCTCGCGCCAATCGAGTCGTCGGCTTACGGGCTGCGGCACGGGCGGCAGTGTACGAGTGCTCCGAGTGGCAATAGGGTGCGATCGTGGATGCGGGCACCACGGCAGGTCACGCGACCGATGCCGGCATCAGCGTCGATGAGCTCCAGCTCGCAACCCGGAACAACGGGATGCCGCTGGAGGCACTCGACTGGTCGCTGACACCTGCCGGCCTCCATTACCTCCTGATCCACTACGACATCCCGCGCGTCGACACCGCGACGTGGTCGCTGCGGGTGGATGGCCGGGTCCGCAGGTCACTCACCATTTCTCTTGCTGAGCTCCGGTCACGTCCCGCCCGGACGCTCGCGGTGACGATGGAATGTGCCGGGAACGGGCGGGCGCGTCTCGAACCGCGTCCGGTGAGCCAGCCGTGGCTCGTCGAAGCCGTGGGCACCGCCGAGTGGACCGGCACACCCTTGCGGTTGGTGCTCGAAGAAGCGGAGCTGCTCGACGACGCGGCCGAGATCGTGTTCACCGGACTCGACCACGGCATGGAGGGCGGCGTCGAGCAGGATTACGCCCGGAGCCTGTCCATCGAAGAGGCGTCGAGCGACGACGTGCTCCTCGCGTACGAGATGAATGGCGAGCCGCTGCTTCCGCAACACGGGTTCCCACTCCGGCTCGTCGTTCCCGGCTGGTACGGCATGACGAACGTGAAGTGGCTGCGGCGGATTGCCGCGGTCACCGAGCCGTTCACCGGCTTTCAGCAGGCCGAGGGGTACCGACTGCTCCGCGACCGCGACGACCCGGGTGAGCCGGTGACGCGCATGGCGCCCCGGGCGCTGATGGTCCCGCCCGGCTTTCCCGATTTCATGACCCGGCGGCGTTTCGTCGCACCCGGGGCCTGTCGCGTCCGCGGACGGGCATGGTCGGGCCTCGCTCCGGTGACGCAGGTGCAACTGAGCGCCGACGGCGGCCGCACGTGGCACCACGCGTCGCTCGACGACGCCGATCTCGGACCGTACGCCTGGCGTGGGTGGTCCTGGACGTGGGAACCGTCGGGGACGGGCGACTACGAGCTGTGGTGCCGGGCGCGTGACGCCGCCGGCAACGAGCAACCCGTCGACGCCGACTGGAACGTCAAGGGATACGCCAACAACGCGGTGCAGCGTGTGCCCGTGACCGTCATGGCCGCATCCAAGTCGGGCTAGCGCCGAACGAGGTGTGTGGTACGCCCCCAGGGACTCGAACCCTGAACCCGCGGATTAAGAGTCCGACACCGGGCGTATCACCCCGTCCGGGTGGATGACACGCAGTGCGGTGGATCTGCGGTTTCGAGCGCCAACGCGGGACCGTGATGACGGCCTGTCCGGGCTCATGCTGGCGCGTTCGTTTGCAGTGTGTTTGCAAACGGACCCCGCGCCAGGTCGCCCTGGGTATCGAACCCGGCGGACCCGCGGACCCTAACGGAACGTCGCGGAGTCCGCCTCCGGCGGACCGATGGCTCACCGGGTTACCGCGAGGCTCGACGCCGGGGTGACCACAGCTAGACGCGGGAGGCGAGAGAACCGATGGTGTTGGGGGTCTCCCGCCTCCCTTTTCCCGGCAGGGAGTCACTCATGCGAGTGGGCGGTACTCCCGCGGGAGTTATCCACAGTCTCCCACAGTGGTCAAGCGGACGCGGCGCGTGATCCAGCCGGCGAGCGGGAAGAGCTGGAGCGTGTGACCTTCAGGGGTCTGGTGACGACTGAGGGACAGTCGTGAAGGCGGGACGAAGCGGCACCTGGCCGATCTCGACGGGAACTCCGGGCATCCTCGCGGGCCGCACCCAGACACGAAATCCACCGACAGCGCGGTGCGGCGCGCGATCGTTTCGAGGAATTCTGTAACGCCGACGAGGCGGAGTTGGGGCTTCGGAAAATCGGTTTGGTGCTTACGACGGACGTTGGACTGACGGTGCTGATTATTTGGGTGGCCCACTAGTGCGATGGCGATGGCTCATGCGCTAGACGACGTCCGGCTCAAGTGCCAGCGGGCTCAACACCACCTCACCACTCTCCAAGCGGAATTCGATACCTTTGGCCGCGACGCTTACAGCTTCCGGCACAGC
>DATFPZ010000050.1:0-10031 GCA_035264545.1 Acidimicrobiia bacterium | reverse complement strand
CCATCCCGTCCACGAGAAGGTGGTGCGGCCGCTCCAGGACGAGGTGAGGGCGCGTGACCTGTGGGCGTGCCACCTCGGTCCCGAGCTCGGCGGCAAGGGATACGGGCAGCTCAAGCTGGCGCTCATGAACGAGATCCTCGGACGCTCCACGTGGGCGCCGAGCGTGTTCGGCTCGCAGGCGCCCGACTCCGGGAACGCCGAGATCATCGCCCACTACGGCACCGAGGAGCAGAAGGAGAAGTACCTCCAACCGCTCCTCGACGGCCGAATCTCGTCCTGCTACTCGATGACGGAGCCGCAGGCGGGATCCGACCCGCAGCAGTTCCGGTGCCGCGCCGAGCGCGACGGCGACGAGTGGGTGATCAACGGCGAGAAGTGGTTCTCGTCGAACCTGCGATACGCCAAGTTCGCGATCGTGATGGCGATCACGGATCCGGACGTCCCCGTCTACCAGGGCGCCTCGATGTTCCTCGTGCCGACCGACACGCCGGGCGTCAACATCGTCCGCAACGTCGGTCTCGGGGGCGAGGGCGAAGGCGAGGGCTCGCACGCGTACGTCCGGTACGAGGACGTGCGGGTACCACCCGAGAACCTGCTCGGCGGCGAGGGGCAGGCGTTCGTGATCGCGCAGACGAGGCTCGGCGGCGGCCGCATCCACCACGCCATGCGGACCATCGGGACGTGCCAGCGGGCGTTCGACATGATGTGCGAGCGGGCGCTGAGCCGGGAGACGCAGGGCGAGGTGCTGGCGAAGAAGCAGATGGTGCAGGACGCGATCGCCGAGTCGTGGATCCAGCTGCTCCAGTTCCGGCTCCAGGTGCTGCACGCGGCCTGGACGATCGACCAGGTCGGCGGGCACAAGTCCCGCACCGAGATCGCGGGCGTAAAGGTGGCGACGCCGAAGGTGATGCACGACGTCGTGTACCGCGCGATGCACATCCACGGCGCGCTCGGCGTGTCGAACGAGATGCCGTTCGCCGGCATGTGGCTGGCGGCGCCGATCATGGGCATCGCCGACGGGCCCACCGAGGTGCACAAGGTGACGATCGCCCGGCAGGTGCTCAAGCAGTACCAGCCGTACGAGGGGCTGTTCCCACCCGCGCACTTGCCGGAGCGTCGGGCCGAGGCCCGGGCGAAGTTCGCCCACCTCCTCGACCTCGAAGTCGGCAACCTGTAAGGCGAAGTTCGACCCGACCAACTTCTTCCGCATGAACACGAACATCCCGCCCAACGGCGCTTGAGCCGCGTCACTCGCGCGGCAGCCCCAGAAGGCGCTGGGCGATGATGTTCTTGTTCACCTGCGTGGTTCCGCCGGCGATCGTGTACGACCGCATCGCGACCCGATCGCGTCCCCAGCGGCCGGTGTTGGCGTCGGGACCGAGCACGTCGCCGGCGGCCTCGCCCAAGTGCTGCTCCGCCTCGCTCCACACGAGCTTGGCGATGCTCGACTCCGGCCCTATCTCGCGGCCGTGCAGCGCTCCCGAGATCGCCCGCTGGGACACCAACTTCAGCAGTTCGCCCTCGAGGTAGACGCGGGCCAGCTTCTGCCGCACGACCGCGTCGCTGGCGGCG
The DNA here is from genome assembly GCA_035264545.1 of Acidimicrobiia bacterium. Lineage (GTDB taxonomy): Bacteria > Actinomycetota > Acidimicrobiia > IMCC26256 > JACDBD01 > JALZAA01. The sequence continues at coordinate 8,459 of DATFPZ010000050.1, read as the reverse complement.
CCCGTCCCCTTCGCTGTCTCCAGCAGGTCGGCGATCTTCTTGCGCAAGCCGAGATGAAGGTTGGCGACGGTGCCGCGTTCGTAGGCGAGGGTCGTCATCGCCACACGCCAGCCCTCGTTGATCGGCCCGAGCAGCGCATCATGCGGGACGCGCACGTCGGTGAAGAAGATCTCGCTGAACTCCCGTTCGCCGGCGATGGTGACGAGCGGACGCACTTCGATGCCGGGCAGCCCCATGTCGACGAGCAGACACGAGATCCCCCGATGCTTCGGCGCGTCCCGGTCGGTCCGCACGAGCAGCTCACACCGATTGGCGAACGCGCCAAGGGTGTTCCAGGTCTTCTGTCCGTTGACCACGATGGCGTCCCCGTCGAGGACCGCCGACGTCGAAAGCGACGCCAAGTCGGACCCCGCGTCGGGCTCGGAGAAGCCCTGGCACCAGATGTCGTCGCCGCGCAGCATGCGGGGGAGGAGCTCCCGCTTCTGCTCTTCGGTGCCGTGCTCCATGATCGCCGGCGCGATGTTCGACAAGCCGATGATGTTCACCGTTCCGGGCGCGCCGGCGCGGTGCATCTCCTCGGCGTAGACGACCTGCTCCATGAGCGACGCACCCCGGCCGCCGTACTCGGGAGGCCAGGCGATCGCCGCGTAGCGGGCGTCGGCGAGCGTGCGGTTCCATGCCCGCATTCGCTCGATCCGGTCCGGATCGTCCCCGACGGGATGCTGAGCCAGCTCGAGGAGATCGTCGGTGAGGTTCTCGTCCAGCCAGGCCCGGAATTCCTCCCGGAACGCCTCGGCCTCCGGGGGATACGTAAAGTCCATGCGTGCGTCATCGTAAACGGGAGGGTGGCGATGGCCCCTGACGACCTTGCCCGGCAAGCCGTTGACGCGATGAACGCCGTCAGCGGAGAGCATCCCGGGTTCCGCGCTGCCCACGCCAAGGGCACGCTGTGCGCGGCGACCTTCACACCCACCGCCGACGCGCGGCGCCTGAGCCGGGCCGCGCACTTCCGCACCGGGCCAGTCCGCGCCCACGTTCGCTTCTCGAACGGCAGCGGGGATCCCGCCGCGCCCGATTACGAGCCTCGCGAAGGCCGCGGGATGGCGACCAAGTTCTACCTGGACGACGGAACGACCACCGACGTCATCGGGATCACGCTGCCGGCGTTCTTCGTGAGCACGATCGACGGCTTCTTGGACTTCTGCCGCGCGCGTACTCCGAACTCGGAAACAGGCGAGCCCGACCCGGCGGCCATCGGTGCGTTCCTCGAGCAGCATCCGGAGGCGTTGACGGCCGGCGCAGCGGTGCTCGCTGCCACGCCGCCGGAGAGCTACCTGCGGTGCGCGTACAACTCGCTGCACGCCTACCGGTTCGTCGATGACGCCGGCGAGAGGCGGTACGTCCGATACCGGTGGGAGCCCGAAGCCGGTGAGGCGAGTCTCAGTGTCGAGGAAGCCGAGGCCCGCGGCCCCGACTACCTCCAGCACGAACTGGCCACACGACTCGCCGACGGCCCGGCCGCGTTCACTCTGTCCGTCCAGATCGCCGAGGACGGCGACGCCGTCGACGATCCCAGCATCCCGTGGCCCGACGAACGCCGCTGGGTCCCGATGGGCGGGCTCGAGATCACAGGTCTGGCGCACGACCGCGAACAAGGCGACGACGTGCTCGTGTTCGATCCGACACGCGTCACCGACGGCATCGAGCTCTCGGACGACCCGATCCTCCGCTTCCGCACCCGCGCCTACGCGGAATCCGTGCTTCGCCGAAGCGGTGTCGCCCGCGATCGCGACTAGATTCCCACTCTCACACCCATCAGGGCAGGGTCGGATCGATGAGACGAACGCGTCGACGGTGGCAGGCGACAGTGGCGATGCTGCTCGTCGCCGGATCGATGGTTCTCGGCGCACCGGTGGCGGGAGCGGGTGAGAATCGCCAAGAAGTCCATATCGGCGCGCTGCTCTCGTTGACCGGTGACGGGGCAACCCTCGGGACCACGAGCAAGGCCGCGCTCGAGATCGCCGCCCGCCGCTGGAACGACTCCCGAAAGGGCAAGCAGGTCAAGGTCGTCCTCGACGTCGAGAACACGAACCTCGAGCCCGACAAGGCGCAGGCGGCTCTGACGCGCCTCGCCGATCGAGGCGTGCGGATCGTGATCGGGCCCCAGTCGAGCTCCGAGGTGGCGGCGATCAGCGAGACGGCTGCGGCCCGCGGCGTGATCGTGGTGTCCCAGGGCAGCACGGCATCGTCCCTCGCCCAACCGGACGACAACGTCTTCCGCTTCGTCCCGACAGATCGCGTCGAAGGGCGAGCAAGCACCGACCTCATGCTCGAGGACGGCGCGACGACCATCGTGCCGATGTGGCGGAACGACCGCGGCAACACGGGGCTCGCCGATTCGGTGCGCGCCGCCGCGACCGCTTCCGGCGCCACGGTCACGCCCGGTGTCGTCTACGAGCCCGACACGACGGACTTCGCTCCTGCGCTCGCAGAGCTCAACGCGCAGCTCCAGTCCGCGGTGGCCACCGCCGGCTCCGGCAAGGTCGCGGTCTACCTCGCCGGGTTCGAGGAGGTGGCCCAGGTCATGAGCGCAGCGCGCACGGCCATGGGCCTCGACGGCGTCCGGTGGTACGGCGGCGACGGCTCGGCCCAGAGCAAGGCGCTCCTCGCCAGCGGGCCGGCGACGTTCGCCGCCAGCGTGCAGGTGAAGGGGTACCCGAGCCCGCTGGTCGCGTTACCCGCTGATCGCGTCAAGCACGACGCCAAGTTGGTCGCACAGATCTCTGCGCGGGCCAGGAATCGGGCCGACGCCTTCACGCTCGCCGCCTTCGACGCGTTCAATGTCGCCGCGCGCACGCTCGCCGCGACGCGCACCGTCCAGGATGTCGACATCGCGACGTTGCGGACCACGTTCGCGGACACGGCGAACGCCACCAAGGGCGTCACGGGCACCATCGCGCTCGACGCCGCCGGCGACCGGGTGTCGACGCCGTACGCGTTCTGGTCCGTGTGCTCGCGCCAGCGAGGGAGCGCCCGCTGGCTCGACACCGGACGGTGGACGCCCGCCGCCGACCCCACCGCGCCCGGAGCGGTCCACGCCAAGAGCTGCCCGTCGCGGTAACGGCTGGGTACGCCTCCGGCTACCGGTCGAGGCCGCCGCGCTCGAGGGCGTGCTCGACTTCCCGCTGCCGGGCCACGTTCTCGTCGTGCAGCTCCTCTGTCGTCTTCACGACGCCGTCGACCTTGAGCTCGCCCATGACGTGCACGTCGCCCAGGGTCTCATGCATGTAGTCGGGCCCGTCGCCGGTGGGGATGAACCAGCCCGTCGGGCACATCGTGAGCACCTCGACGAACGAGAAGCCGTCGCCGCGCAGTTGTGACTCGAAGGCGCGGCGGAACATCTTCTTCGTGCGTGCAACTGCGCCCGCGTTGTGCACCGAGCCGCGCGCCACGTATGCGGCGCCCTGCAGTCGGGCAATCAGATCGCCGATCAGGATCGGATAGCCGTGGTACTCGGCGTCCCGTCCGTCGAGCGTGTTCTTCGTCCGCTGCCCGAGAACGCTGGTGGCGGTCATGTGACCGCCGGTCTCCCCGAACACGCCGTTGTTCAGCAGGATGCACGTGACCTTCTCGCCCCGCGCCGCCGTGTGCAGGACCTCCTGTAGACCTTCGTTCACCATGTCGCCGTCACCCTGGAGCGTGAAGACGACCGCTTCGGGTCGCATGCGCTTCGCACCCGTCGCCACCGACGGGGCCCGACCGTGCAACGCCTGCACGAGGTCGACGTCCACGGTGCTCGTGAACGCCGTGTAGCAACCGATCCCGGCGACCATGATCGACCGCTGCGTGACCCCGAGCTCCTGGAGCGCTTCGAGATACACGCGCAGCGCCAGCGGCTCGCCGCAACCCGGGCACATGTTGTGCTCCTGGGTGAGCAGCAGGTCGGGCTTCAGCTCGGCGACCTTCTTGGCGTGGTCGGGCGCGGCGCTCGTGTCGAGCACCGGTCCGGCGGGACCCTCTGCGCCGACGTGCTCATCAGGCATGCCGGACCCTCCCTTCACCCTCGCTCGTTGACGGGTAGAGGCGGCAGTTCGGCGTCGGCGCCGCCCATATGCACCGCGAGCACGCGGTCGCGGATGATCTCGGCGTCAAGCAGCGGCCCGACGCCGAAGCCGGAGCCGTCGGTCGAGATGCCGCCGATCGCGACGATCGGCGCGCGCCCGAGCACCGCGAGACGCACGTCGTCGATCATCTGACCGGCGCTGAGCTCGAATACGGCGACGGTCGACGCGCCCTCCGTCGCCTCGGCCACGGCGTGGAACGGGTACGGCCACAGGCTGATCGGCCGCACATAGCCGACCTTCTCGCCCTCGGCCCGGAGTTGGCTCACGACGTAGCGCACGAACTTGGCCGGCGTCCCGAACGCGACCACGACCGTCTCTGCGTCGTCGCAGAACGCGGTTTCGGCGCGTTGCTCCTCACGCTCGATGTCGGCGTGCTTGGCGGTGATCCCGCGCAGGTGCCGCTCGATCCCCGGCGCCTCGTGGCCGTGCTTGGCGAGCCCGAGCGGCGTGACGAGGCGCGAGTCACCCGTGCCGCCGCCCGACCCGTCGACGGCCCACGCCTTGGACGGCAACCGGGGGAAGTCGATGCGCTCGACCGACACTGCTTCATGCGTGTGGGCGAGCAGATAGTCGCCGTAGACGAGGACGGGGTTGCGCCACTTGTCGGCGAGGTGGAACGCGAGTTGCGTGAGCTCGACGGCTTCGGCGATGTCGAGCGGCGCCAGAACGAGGTGCCGGTAGTCGCCGTGGCCGCCACCGCGGGTCGCCTGGAAGTAGTCCTGCTGGCCGCGCGCCATGTTGAACACGACGAGCGGCAGCTCGGCCAGGGTGATCTCGCTGAACGACTCCTGCATGAGCGAGAGGCCCTGGCCTGTCGAGCCGGTGGCGGCGCGGGCGCCGGTCGCCAGCGCGCCCCACGCCATGCCGACTGCCTCGAGCTCGCTCTCGGCGTTGATGCACACCCCGCCCGCCTCGGGCAGCTTCTTGGCCAGGTGCTCGAGCAACTCGGTGAACGGCGTCATCGGGTAGCCGGCGAAGAAGCGGCACCCGGCCGCGATCGCGGCTTCGGCCATCGCCTCGGAGCCCTCCATGAGGCGTCGGTCGGCGGTGGCGACGACCGTCAAGACGGCTCCTCGGCAGCCGGAGCGATCTCGGTCATCACCGGCTCGTCGAAGCGGAACACCTCGAAGCAGAAGTCCGGGCACACCATCAGGCAGGCGGCGCACCCGGTGCAACCAGGATGCAGTTGCGGGTAGCGGTAGCCGAGGTGGTTGACCTCGTCCGTCATCGACAGCACGCGCGGCGGGCACGCGGTGATGCAGAGCTCGCAGCCCTTGCACGTGTCGGTGTCGATGGTGACCGTGCCGCGGCTCCTGATCGTCGTCATGCCCGCGCCGCCTCCTGCTCCCACGCCGGGAACGCGAGATGTTCGACCGCGTCGAACCCGGCCCGGATCGCGACTTCGTTCGCCGCGATGTGCTGCTGGCGGTAGGGCGGGATCGACTGGCGCATCGCCTCGACCGTCGCGTCGAGACCGACGAGACCGGTCACCCCGACGTACGCACCGACCATGACCATCGACCCGCCGAGCTCGTTGCCGAGTCCGGCCGCGATGTCAGTGGCGGGGACGCGGATGACGCGGTAGCGCTCGTCGTCGAGCGGCTGCTCGAACGTGGCCTCGTTGACCAGCACGAGCCCGCCTGTCCGCACCTTGGACGCCACCGGCGCCCAGAACTTGTCGTGCATGGCGACAGCCGACCACGTGTGGGAGACGAGCGGCGGGGCCTGGAGTGGCGCGTCGCCGACGACGACGGTCCCGTCGGTGTTCATCCCGCGCATCGCACCGCCGTACACGCCGAACAGCATCACGTGGCGACCCTCGAGCGTGGCGCCGCGCGCGATCACCTGGGCTGCGAGCTGCACGCCCTGGCCGCCCATTCCCGTGATCAGGAGCTCACGTTCCACGCAGCCCTCCCAGCACGAACTGCTCCAGGTGCTCGACGGCGTCCTCCGTCGGGCGGCGGCGGGCGACGAGCGCGTCGTTCATGCACCCGATCGCGAGGTGATAGATCGCGTCCGCGTCGCGCTGCGGATCGCCGCCGGCGTCGGCCACCGCGTCCCGCAGCGGCCGCACGAGCAGCTCGCGGGAGCGCGCCACCTCGTCGGGGAACCGATCGGCGAGCCGCGCGTTGCTGATCGCGAACGGTCGGGTGTTGTCGGCGGCCGCAGGGTTGCGGGCCTGCTCCATCACGCCGGCCACCCAGGCCCGAACCCGCGCCGCACCCGCGTCCGCGCCCGCCATGCGGTGCTCGAGGTAGGTGAGGAGCTGGCGCTGGCCGTCGTCGAGGATGGCGACGAGCAGTTCGTCCTTGCTCCGGAAATGTCGGTAGAAGGCCTGGTTCGAGAGTCCCGCCTCGCGCACGATGTCGTGCACTCGGGGATCGAGGCTGCCCGTGCGGCGCATCACGGCGTATCCCGCGGCGACGAGGCGACGGACCTCGTCGGCGTACGCCTCCGAGCGGACCGAGAGCGTCCTCGAAGCCACCCGCTCGGCGACCGGGCGACCGGCGTCAGGCTCGGCAGCGGGAACGACGTTCTGCACAAGCGGAATGTTATTCCAACCCTGGCGGGCGGGGAAAGTCCCGGCCCAAGTACGGTCCGTCGACCGCGGCGACGGCGGCTTTGCCGACCGTCGCCGCAGGAGCCGGAGCTTGCGACGGCGACAGAATGAGGGACCATGCCCGACTGGCAGCTCCGCACGCCACCGGCCGACCTCACGCGCCGCTACGTCGCCGACGGCTCGTGGAACGACGACACGCTGGGCGAGATCCTCGCCACGGGCCTGGCCGAGGGCGGCCACCTCACCTGCAAGGTCAGATCCCGGCTGCGTCCGTACTCGGGCACGCTCGGCGACGTCGCCGATCTCGCCCGCCGCGTCGCCGGCGGTCTGCGCGCCCGCGGCGTCGCGGCTGGTGACCTGGTGGCATTCCAGCTGCCGAACTGGGTCGAGGCGGCGGCCACGTTCTGGGCGACGGCGTTCCTCGGCGCCGTTCCCGTACCGATCGTGCACTTCTACGGGCTCAAGGAAGTCGGGTTCATCCTCCGTCAGTCCGGCGCGCGCGTCCTCGTCACCGCCGACCGCTTCGGCCACCTCGACTACCTCGCCAATCTCGACACCATCCGACCCGATGTCCCCGACCTCGAGCTCGTCGCGGTGGTGTCCGACCAGGACGTCCCGCCCGGCGTGCTCCCGTTCACGTCGCTCGCCGACGGCGACGCGGTGGACGTGCCGGCGCGCGTCGACCCGTCCGCGCCCGCGCTCGTCGCGTACACGTCCGGCACGACGGCCGACCCGAAGGGCGTCGTGCACGCGCATCGCACGATCGGCTTCGAGATCCGCCAGCTCGGCGCGATGCAATCCGGCGGCGGCGTGCCCGCACTCGTCGGCGCGCCGGTGGGTCACGGCATCGGCATGCTCGCCGCGCTGCTGATCCCCGTCTTCCGCCGCGAGCCGATCCATCTCATCGACGTGTGGGACCCCGAAACCGTCCTCGCGGCGATGCTCGAAGACCGCGTGTACAGCGGCGCGGGCGCTACGTTCTTCCTCACCAGCCTGCTCGACCACCCGGACTTCACGGACGAGCACCGGGCGCTGATGCGCCACGTCGGCCTGGGTGGTTCCTCGGTCCCGGCCGCGGTGTCCGACCGCGCCGATGCCATGGGCATCTCGATCGTGCGCATGTACGGGTCGACCGAACACCCCTCGATCACCGGCTCCCGGCACGAGGACCCCCGCGACAAGCGGCTGTACACGGACGGCCATGCGCTCCCCGGGGTCGAGCTCGAGCTGCTCGACGGTGACGGCAAGCCGGTCGGCGCCGGTGTGCCGGGTGAGATCCACAGTCGCGGCCCGGACTGCTTTCCCGGTTACACCGACCCCGCCCTCACGAAGGAGTGCTTCGATGCCGACGGGTGGTACGCGACCGGCGATGTCGGCGTGCTGGACGACGACGGATACCTCTCGATCGTCGACCGCAAGAAGGACATCATCATCCGCGGCGGCGAGAACATCAGCGCCCAGGAGATCGAGGAGCTGGTGTCGACGTTGGGCGCGGTCGCCGAGGTGAGCGTCGTCGCCACGCCCGACCAGCGCCTCGGCGAGCACGCCGCCGCGGTCCTGCGCCTGCGCGACGGCGCCTCCATGCCGACGCTCGACGAGGTGCGAGGCCACCTCGCCGCCGCCGGGCTGGCCCGGCAGAAGTGGCCGGAGGCTCTGTACCCGGTGGCCGACCTCCCCCGGAGGGCGTCCGGCAAGGTCCAGAAGTTCCGGCTGCGCCAGTCCCTGCGGGACTGCCAGCCCTGGAAATGACGTTCTACCGTGGTTAGAGTCACGAT
>DATFPZ010000049.1:0-19279 GCA_035264545.1 Acidimicrobiia bacterium | reverse complement strand
TGGGGAACGCCGCTGCCCGTCTGGCGATGTCGCGATTGCAATGCCGACACGTGCGTTGGCTCGGTTGCGGAGCTCGGCGAGCTCGCAGGGCGCGACCTCTCCGATCTCGACCTGCACCGGCCGTTTGTCGACGACATCACGATCTCCTGTCCCGAGTGCTCAGGGCGCGCGCATCGCGTCGACCCGGTGCTCGACGCGTGGTTCGACTCCGGGTCCATGCCGTCGGCGCAGTTCCACTATCCGTTCGAGAACGAGGCGCTCTTCGAACGCCGCTTTCCCGCCGACTTCATCGCCGAGGCGATCGACCAGACCCGCGGCTGGTTCTATTCGCTGCTCGCTGTCAACGCTCTCGTGTTCAACCGGGCTCCGTATCGCAATGTCGTCTGCCTCGCGCTGATCGTCGCCGGCGACGGTCAGAAGATGTCGAAGTCCCGCGGGAACGTGATCGACCCGTGGGAGATCCTCGACAGTCGCGGCGCCGACGCGCTGCGCTGGTATTTCTTCTCGTCCGGATCACCGTGGACGACGCGCCGCGTGTCCGAAGCCGGCATCGACGAGTCGACGAGCCGGTTCCTCCTCACCCTTTGGAACACGTACTCGTTCTTCGTGACGTACGCGAGCCTCGACGGATGGGCGCCCGATCAGGCGGGACGGGTCGAGCACGTGCTCGATCGGTGGATCCGTTCGCGGCTGCATCGAACGGTGGGGGAAGTCACGGACGCGCTCGAGGGCTTCGACGCGCTGCGGGGCGCGCAGGCACTCGACCGGTTCGTGGACGATCTGTCGAATTGGTACGTGCGCCGGTCACGGCCGCGGTTCTGGAAGGACTCCGACCCGGCCGCGCACGGCGTGTTGTACGAGAGCTTGCTGACGGTGGCGAAGCTGCTGGCGCCGTTCTGCCCCTTCGCGAGCGACGAGATGCACCGGAACCTCAGCGGCCGCGACGAGTCCGTCCACCTCGCCGACTGGCCGGCCATGGATGTTCCCTCCCTCGACGACGACCTCGAAGCCGAGATGGCCGAGGCCCGGCACGTGGTCTCGCTGGGCCTCGCGGCTCGGAGCGAGGCGCGCCTCAAGGTCCGGACACCCCTCCGCCGAGCGCTGGTCCTGCTCCCCGAGGGTCGACGCCTCGGCGACGCGGTCACGGACGAGGTCAAGGACGCGCTGAACGTGCGGCACGTGGAGCTGATCACCGGGCTGGAGGGGCTCGTCGACTACGTCGTGGTGCCGAACTTCCGCAAGCTGGGTCCGCGCGTCGGCAAGCTCATGCCCGAGATCCAGTCCGCACTGCGGTCGGTCGACGGTGCCACGGTCCAGAGCGCGTTCGAAACCGACGGCCACTACCGGATCGAGCTCGGCGACGGCAATGACGTCGACGTCGGTCCCGACGAGGTTGAAGTGCGGGCGACGTCGCACGCCGAGCTCGCACTCGCACGGGACGGCGGGTACGCCGTCGCGCTCGACACCGCGCTCGACGACGACCTTCGGCGCGAAGGCCTCGCGCGCGAGTTGGCTCGGAAGCTCAACGATCTGCGTAAGGCGTCGGGACTCGAGATCAGCGACCGTGTGCGCGTGACGATGTGGGCCGGCGACCCGTTGGCCGACGCGGCACGGCAGCACGGGCGGTGGATCGCCGACGAGGTGCTCGCCGAGGCGTGGGACCTTGCGAAGGGTGACGCGCCGGATGCCGGTGTCGCGCAACTCGAGGTCGACGGATCACCGGCGTCGGTTCGATTGGAGAAGGTCGACCAGCCCGGCTGAGCCAGGCCCGGGAGTCAGCGGCGGCGGCGGAACCCCCGCTTGCGCGGCTCCTGGTCGTCGTCGTCGTAGACGTCGTCGTCCTCCTCGTCACGCGGCCCGAGCGGCGCGTCGTCGCGCACCGCCTCTCGCAGCGTGGCGAAGAACGCATCGTCGTCGAGCACCTCGGGCTCGAGGGGCTCGTCGGCGGGCACGAAGTCCGCGAGGCCGGGGGTGTCCCCCACCTGCGGTTTCGGTACCGGCTCGGACGTGGTCGGGTCCGCGCCGGGCCAGCTCGGTTCGGATTCCGGGGAGGGCGCCGGTCGCGGCGGCTCTGCCGGCGGCCTCGGGAACGGGTCCACCGAGCCGATCTCGGCGGTCGGCATGGACGGCGGTGGGGCCGCCTTCGACGGCAACGCGTTCGGTGACGGCGCTGCCGACCGGCCCGAGTTCGCGATCGCCTCCCGCGGCGGCGGAACGTTGACCTCGTGCAGCTTCGGACGCTCTCCCTGCGGGGCGGAGAACTTGCCCAGCGAATCGAGCTCGGTCTCGATCGCCTTCCGAAGCCGGCTGCGATACTCGCTCTCGTACTTCTCCAGCGCCTCGACATCCGCGTTGAGGGTGTCGCGCCGCGACGAGAGGTCCTGGACCTCGCTCTCGAGCCGCTGCCGTTCGTTCTCCGCGATCCGGCGCGAGGTCTCCTCGGCTTCGGTCACGAGGTTCCGCGCCTTGGCTTCGGATTCCTCGAGCATCGTGCGCGCGCGCTGCTGCGCTTCAGCGATCGCCTCGTCCGCGGTCTTCTGCGCGAGCACGAGGGTGCGCTGAAGCATCTCCTCGGTCTCGCGACTCTTCCCGGCGCTTCCCTCTGCGCTCGAGAGGCGCTCGGTGAGCTGTCGCACGCGCTCGGTGAGGCCCTCCACGGTGGAGGCGGCGCGTTCGAGCAACTCGTCGACATCGTCGCGGTGATAGCCGCGGAACCCTTCTCGGATGTCGGTGTCCCGCAGCTCACGGGGAGTCACATCCATGGAAAACCATGCTATCGAGATACCCGCCCGAAGTGTGAAACCCCCCGTGACTCGAGATGCCTACAGGGCGCAGACGATGCCCTGGACGATGAAGAGCACGAAGAAGACGATCATGAAGGAGAGGTCGAACATCCCGACCGGCGGGATGATGCTCCGGAACGGCCGCAGCACCGGCTCGGTGAGATCGGCAAGGAGCGACGCGATCGACGTCATCGGACTGCCGGGCCGGACGGGGAACCACGAGAGGATGGCGCGCGCCGCGAGCACGACCAGGTAGATGCGAAGTACCCAGCAGACGAGTTGCACAGCGGTCAGGCCCGATACAGGCCGCGCGCCTGCAACCGCTCCTTGTCCTCCTCGGAGACCTCGACGCTCGTCGGGGTCAAGAGGAACACTTGGTCGTCGACTTTCCGCATCGTGCCGCCCACCGCGTACGCCAGGCCGCTCGAGAAGTCGATCAGACGGCGCTGGAGATCGCGATCGAGGCCGCGCAGGTTGAGCACGACGGCCTGGTTGGCCTTGAGGTGGTCGCCGAGCTCCTGCGCGTCGTTGAAGCCGGTCGGCTCGACGACGTGCACCGGGGACGACGCCTGCTGTCGCACGACCGCCGGCCTCGGCGTCACGAGCGACGACGACTCGTCGCGCGGGACGGGACGAACCAAGCCAGAGTCGTTGCGCGGCATGGGCGGCGGCTCGACGGCTTCGTGCAGCTGGTCGCCGTGCAACGGCCGTACTTCAGGCCTGTCGCGCGGAACACGGGCCGGCGCGCGCTCACGCGCCGGCGCGGGGCCGCTGTCGTCGTCGTAGTCGTACTCGTCGTATTCGGCGTCGAAGTCGAACTCATCGTCGTCCTGGAGACCCAGGTACACCATCGCTCGACGCCACATAGAAGCCACGGGCTCGACTACCTCCCCGTGCGCGAATCCTACCGTCGCCTCCCGCCCGGAGCGCGGCAAGCAGCCCGGCCGTCTCGGCTCGGCGCCGGGACCAGGTCAGCGCCTCGCCCCGAAGATCGCCCGTCCGATTCGGACCATCGTCGCGCCCTCTTCCACCGCGACCTCGTAGTCGTCGGTCATACCCATGGACAGGTGATGCACACCGAGGTCGCCGCCCAACTCGCGGAGCGCGGCGAACCATCGGCGGGGTTCGTCGCCCTCGGGTGGGATCGTCATCAGGCCCTCGACACGCAAGCCCGACTCCCGGAGCGCATCGGCGAGCCGGCCGGCGTCGGCCGGCGCGCACCCGCCCTTCTGCGGCTCGTCCGCCAGGTTCACCTCGACGAGCACCTGTGCACCCGGGGCGTGGCGGGCGATCGTGACGCCGAGCGTCTCGCGGTCGACCGACTGCCACCACGTGACCCGTCCGGCGAGACTCCGCACCTTGTTGCGCTGGAGGCGCCCTAGGAAGTGCCAGCAGACATCGGCCTGCCTCGACGGCGCCATCGCCGCGAGGGTGTCGGCCTTGGCGAGGAGCTCCTGGGCGCGGTTCTCCCCCACGTCCGTCACGCCGAGCGCCACGGCCTCGGCGACCTGCTCGGCGGGCACGGTCTTCGTTGCGGCGACGAGCAGGACCGCATCCGGCTCGCGGCCCGCGCGGCGCGCGGCGGCCGCAATCCGGCTCCGAGCCTCGGCGATCGCGGCGGCGACGTCGCTCACGCGCTGCGCGTCACGATCAACGCCTGGCGGCCCGTGACGCCGTCCCGGCGATGCGAGAAATGGTCGACCGACGCGTAGGTGCACACGTCGATGTCGGTGCGGTCGTCTACGCCTGCCGATGCCAGCGCGACGCCGACGCCGACGCGCAGGTCGAGTGCCGGCGAGCCGGTTTCGGTGCGGGCCCCGACCGCCGGGCCCAGGCGGCGCGTCAACTGCTCGAGCTCGTCGGCGCCGAACTCGTAGTGCTCTGGTGAGATGCACGGACCCACGACGGCGCGCACCGGCGCCCGACCGCGCTCGCGCACGAGGCGCACGGCGGCGTCCACCACGCCCGCGATCAGCCCCCGCCATCCGCAGTGCACGCCTGCAATCGCGTCGCCGGCGACGAGCGCGATCGGCGCGCAGTCCGCCGCCAAGACCACCAGGGAGATGTCGGTACCGGTGGTGACGAGCGCGTCGGCGTCACCGCCACCACCCGGCGTGTCGACGTCGACGACGCGCCCGCCGTGCACCTGCCGGACCCAGGCCCACCCGCGCGAGTCGGATGCATCGCCCAACTCGTGCGCGACCCGCCGGCGGTTCTCGGTGACCGCCGCCGGATCGTCACCGGTGGCGAAGCCGAGGTTGGCGGTGTCGTAGGGCGCGATCGAGACGCCGCCGTGCCGGTCTGTGAACGCGACACGCGCCCCGTCGACCTCGAGCGCGATGAAGCCCAAGCTCGTCTGCGGACTACTTCAGGAACTCGGGGACGTCGAAGTCGTCGTCGTCGAAGTCGAGGTCGTTCGCGCTCCCGAGCGACGCCTCTTCCTCTTGGAGGCCGAGCGGCTGTGCGCGCAGATCCCCGCCGCGGCGACGGTTCCGCTCGCCTTCATACCGATCGAAGCCGGCGGCGATCACGGTGATGCGAACCTCGTCGCCCAACGCGTCGTCGATGACGGCGCCGAAGATGATGTTCGCGTCGGGGTGCGCCGACTGGCACACGATCTCGGCCGCCTCGTTGACCTCGAACAGCCCGAGGTCCGACGGCCCGGACACGTTGAGCAGGAGGCCACGAGCCCCCTCGATGCTCGCCTCGAGCAACGGGCTCGCCATCGCAGCCCGGGCGGCGCTGATCGCCCGTCCCTCGCCCGACGCATACCCGATGCCCATCAGCGCGGTGCCGGCATCCTTCATGATCATGCGCACGTCCGCGAAGTCCGTGTTGATCAGCCCGGGGGTCGTGATCAGGTCGGCGATGCCCTGCACACCTTGGAGCAGGACCTCGTCGCACATCTTGAACGCGTTCAACATCGACGTGTGCTCGTCGGACAGCTGGAGCAAACGGTCGTTCGGGATCACGATGAGCGTGTCGAGCTTGCCCTTGAGCCATTCGACGCCGTTCTGGGCCTGGATCGCCCGCCGGCGTCCCTCGAACGTGAACGGCCGCGTCACGATGCCGATGGTGAGCGCACCGACGCTGCGGGCGATCTCGGCGATGATCGGGGCGCCCCCGGTGCCGGTCCCACCGCCCTCGCCAGTGGCGATGAAGATCATGTCGGCGCCTTTGAGCACCTCCTCGATCTCGTCGCGGTGCTCGTCGGCTGCGTCGCGGCCCACTTCGGGGTCGGATCCCGCACCGAGACCGCGGGTGCGCTCGCGACCGACGTCGAGCTTCACGTCGGCGTCGCTCATGAGCAAGGCCTGCGCGTCGGTGTTCACGGCGATGAACTCCACGCCCTTGAGGCCGGCATCGATCATCCGATTGACCGCGTTGCAGCCACCGCCCCCGACGCCGATGACCTTGATCACGGCCAAGTAGTTCTGCACGTCATGGAGCATGGCGGCCTCTTTGTTCTTCGCTACGCGTGGCGGACGGGTCTGACCCTCCGGCTTCGCGTGCCGAGGCCCGCCCACGGCCCCACCGGGGGTTCGAGCATTCTCGCAGGTCACGAGGGCCCGGAGAAAACCCTTGCCGCTCGATCACGAGGTCGACGGTTATGTCAACCTGTGCGGGTCGGCGAAACGGTAGCTGACACCAACCCCACGAGCAACGGCGCGGGTTTATCCCGCGACGGGTGCGCTCGGAACGCGCACGTCGATGTATCGCGGCGGACCGCCCGCGGTCGACGCCAGCACGGCGAGCGCGGCGCGGCCCTTGGCGGCGACGCCCTGCAGCGAACCGAGACGCACTTCGGGGCCGTCCCGCACCCCCAGCGTGACCGCATCGCCCTTCACGACGACGCGCGCCGTGCGCAGGCCCAGCTCGGGCGGTAGCTGCTCGAGCACCCGGGGAACGGCCGTGGGGGCAACCTCGCGTCCGGCGGACGGGACCCTGCGCAACCCGATGATCTCGGGCAGCGCCGCCGGCGGCTCGACGGCATCGGCGAGCACGCGGCCCCGGACGTCCACGATGGCCACCCGATCGGGCGCACGGCGTGTCCATGCCGCCGGACGGCGCTCGGTCACGTGGATGGCGAGCTCGCCGCCGAGATTCCGCTCGACGCGGGCCTTGTCGATCCACGGGACTCGTTCGACGTCGTGCGTGACCGCGCCTGTGTCGACGAAGAGCACCGCGGCGCCGCGGTCCACGTCGGCGGCGCGCCGTACCTCGGTCGCGGTCGCCTGTTGGGTGCCCGTGACCCGGATGCGCTCGACGTCGAGAAGGGGCGAGTGGATGACGAACCAGCCCGCGACGAGCACCACCCCCAGGGCGATGAGCCCGATCACCCACAACAGTCGGCGGCGACCCTGCTTCCGCAACACCTCGACGCGCCGATCGCGGATGCGCGGGTCGATCGGCCTCGCCTTCGCCGGTGCCCGCTTCTTCGCCGGCTTCCGGCGGACGGGCGCCCGCGTACTCATGGCTCCCCCGCGTCGTCGCCGACAACGTGGAGCTCGGGCACGAGCTCGACGCCGCTGTTCCTCGCCACGCGGCGCTGCACCTCGGCGACGAGGTCGAGCACGTCACGGGCGGTGGCGCCGGCTTCGGCCTGAAAGAAGTTGGCGTGCTTGTCGGACACGACCGCCCCGCCCACGCGCAGGCCCTTGAGCCCCGCGGCGTCGATGAGCCGACCCGCGCTGTCGCCGGGCGGGTTGCGGAACACCGAGCCCGCGTTCTGGCCGCCGGGTTGATGCTCGCGTCGCCACCGCACGATCTCGGCCACCCGCGACTCGCAGGCGGCGCGATCGTCCCGTGTCACCGCGAACTCGGCCGCGGTCACGACCTCGCTCGGCCGCAGGTTCGAGTGGCGGTAATCGAGATCGAGGTCGACCACGTCGCGTGCGCTCGCCGTGGGATGGCCGCCGCCATCGAGGAGGTCGAGCACCCAGGCCCGGAGCAGGACCTCGATGGTCTCCCGTCCGTGCCCGCCTGCGTTCATCCGCACCGCCCCGCCGACCGACCCGGGGATCCCCACGTAGAACTCCAACCCCGCCAGGCCCCCGGCCGCCGCCCGGCGGGCGAGCATGGGCAGCGGTACGGCCCCGCCCGCCCGGACGACCGGCGACTCCTGCTCGCCGGCTCCGGGGGCGGGCACATCGATCGTCTCAAAGTCGCCTTCGAGCACCACGACCAACCCGGAGAATCCCGCGTCCGACATGAGCAGGTTCGAGCCCCGGCCGGTCATCAGGAGGCGGGGCCGGTGTCGTCGCGCGACTTCGGCCACGGTTGCGAGGGCATCGACGTGCTGGGCCCGCACGAGCACCGCGACCGGACCGCCGATCCGGTACGTGCTGAGCTCGGCGAACGACGCTCCCTCGCTCGTCGCGTCGGGCAGCCGTTCTCGCAGGTCGCCGGCGAGCGATGCGAGGTCGACGGACGCGTTCACGACGCCGCCCGCATCAACCACTCGTCGGGCACGGTGGTCAGGTCGCCGGCTCCGAGGGTGAGCACGACGTCGCCCGGTCGGGCGAGACGGAGCGCGTGCTGCACGACGTCGGCGCGCCGCGGCAGGTAGACCACCGGCAGCGCGGGGTTGGCGTCGAGCACCGCGCCGAGGATGAGCCGGCCCGACACGCCCGGCTGCGCGGTCTCGTTGGCGGCGTACACGTCGGTGAGCACGACCTGGTCGGCGCCGGTGAACGCGTCGGCGAAGTCGCGCCACAAGCGGGCGGTGCGCGTGTACCGGTGAGGCTGGAAGACGACGATCACGCGACCCCAACCGCCCTCACGCGCTGCCCCGATCATGGCGGAGATCTCGCCGGGGATATGGGCGTAGTCGTCGACGAGCGTGACGCCATCGATCTCGCCCCGGAACTGGAACCGGCGTGCGACGCCACCGAAGCCGCGCATCGCGTCGACCGCCGCCTCGAACGGAGCGCCGAGCTCGAGCGCCAGCGCGGTGGCGCCGGTCGCGTTGGCGGCGTTGTGACGCCCCGGCACCGGAAGGTCGATGGAGCCGAGCTCCCGGCCGTCCCGGTGGACCGAGAAGCGGCTCCCTCTCCGGTCGCCTTGGTACGAGACGATGCGATACCTCGCGTCCTCGGCAAAGCCGTAGGTGGCGGCCCCGGGGTGGGCGGCGGCGAGTCGTCGCGCGATCGGGTCGTCGGCGCACGCGACGCGCACACCCGGGATACCGGCGAAGAACTGGTCGAACGCGGCCGTGAGACCGCCGAAACCGCCGTAGTGGTCGAGGTGGTCGGGCTCGATGTTGGTGACGATGCCGGCCTCTGGCGCGAGCTCGAGGAACGTGCCGTCGCTCTCGTCGGCCTCGACCACGAGCCATTCACCCTCGTCGTAGGCGGCGTTGGTGCCGACCTCGTTGAGGTCGCCCCCGATGATGAAGCTCGGCCGCCAACCCGCGGCGCGCAGGATCAACGCCAGCATCGACGACGACGTCGTCTTGCCGTGACTGCCGGCGACTGCCACGGTCCGGCGCGTCGTGGCAAGGGCACCGAGCGCGTCGGCACGCCGGAGCACGGGCAGGCTGCGCTCGGCGGCGGCCCGGACCTCGGCGTTCGATGCGGGGATCGCGGTCGAGACGACCACCGCGTCGACGTCGGACGGAACGTTCTCGGCGCGGTGGCCGACGTCGGCGTGGACGCCCAGGAGCCGGAGCCGTTCGAGCCCGCGCGACTCCTTGAGGTCGGAACCGGTGACCCGGTGGCCCATCCGGGCGAGCACGGTGGCGATCGCGCTCATGCCCGCGCCCCCGATCCCGACGATGTGGACGCGCCGAGGTGACGTCAGATCGAGCTCGCGCGGCGCGTCACCGCCGTCCACGTGCCACCTCCTCGACGAGGTCCGCGAGGCGCTCGACGGCGTCCGGGCGGCCGAGCGTGCGCGCGTTGACGGACATTGCCTCGAGCCGTTGCGGATCGGTAAGCAGCCCGCGCAGCTCCGAATCGAGCCGGGTGGCGTCGCATTCTGCATCTGGGATCACGACGGCAGCTCCCGCGTCGACCAAGGCTTCGGCGTTGCGTGCCTGATGATCCCCCGGAGCGCCCGGCAGTGGCACCAACACGGCGGGGACTCCGGCGGCGGCGAGCTCGGCCACGGTGATGGCGCCGGACCGGCACACCGCCAGCGTCGTGCGTGTGTACAGCCGTTCCATATGTTCTTCGTAGCCGACGAGGTCGTAGGGGAGCGTGTCAGTGGGGCGGCGCGCTGCCGCCAGGCGTGCTGCGCACGCCTCGTGGTTGCGCGGACCTGTCACATGGTGCACGGAGATGTCGGCGCGATCCCGCCACCGGTCGTACAGGCCCAGGGCGGCGTCGTTGAGCCGGCCCGCGCCAAGGCTCCCTCCGAACACCGTGACGAGTGGGCGCGCCGGGTCCGGGTCTCGCCGCACGGCCGCGATCTCTTCGCGCACCGGATTGCCGATGAGCACGGCGCCTCGGAGCGGCGTCGCCGGCAGCGACACCGCGGCGCGGGCGCCCATGCGGACGGCCACGCGGTTCGAGAGGCCGGGAGCGGCGTTCTGCTCGTGCACGACGGTGGGGACGTGTCGCAGACGCGCCGCCACGAGGGTCGGCAGCGAGGCGTAGCCCCCGACGCCGACCACCACGGCCGGCCGCGTCCGTCGCACGATGCGGCGGGCGTGCACGAACGCGGTCAGGGTGTCCCAGCCGGCGCGCAGGTTCGCCCCCGTGAGACGTCGCTGGAAGCCGCGTCCGGGCAGCAGATCGATCGCATATCCGGCTTCGGGGACGACCCGCGCTTCGAGCCCTCGGCGTGCCCCGACGAACCGGATCGCGTCGCGCGTGTGGCCACGCGCCACGAGCGCATCGGCCAGCGCGAGGGCCGGGTACACGTGGCCGCCGGTCCCGCCGCCGGTGATCACCGCGAAGACCTCGCCATCCGGGTCCGCAGCTTGCGTCACCGCGCCTGGCGGGCGACGTTCCCGAGCATGCCGGCCGCCACCATCGTGAACACGAGAGCAGAGCCGCCGAACGAGATGAACGGGAGCGGGATCCCCGAGACCGGCAGCAGACCGATGACGGCCCCGATGTTGATCGCGGCCTGGCCGACCACCCACGCGGTCACGCCGGCCGCCAGCAGCATGCCGAACCGGTCGGGTGCGCCCAACGCGGTGCGGGTCCCCACGACGGCGAACGCGACGAACAAGCCCACGACGAGCAAGCAGCCCACCAAGCCGAGCTCTTCGCCGATGATCGCGAAGATGAAGTCGGTGTGGGCGTTCGGGAGGAACAGCCACTTGGCTCTCCCCGCACCGAGCCCGACACCGGTCCACCCGCCGCTGCCGATCGCGATGAGCGACTGCGAGATCTGATACGTCGCGTTCGAAGCGTCGGACGATGGGTTGAGGAACGCGAAGACGCGTGCCCGCCGGTACGGCTCGGCGAGTGCCAGCACCGTTCCCGCGACGACGGCCGCCCCGCCGACCAGGGTGAGGTGCCGGGCGCGCACCCCACCGGCGACGAGGACGGTGAAGGCGATCAGACCGAGCACGATCGTCGAGTCGAGGTCGGGCTCGCGCAGGACGAGCGCGCAGATCACGGCGAGGACGATGAGGACCGGTCGCAGGACGCGACGCCAGTCGTGCAGATCCTTGGCCCGGCGGGCCAGGAGGTCGGCTGCGTACACGAGGAGCGCCAGCTTGGCGATCTCGGTCGGTTGGAACCGGAGCAGATCGCCGCCCAGCCACCGTCGGGACCCGGCGACCTGGACGCCGATGCCGGGGATCAGCACCGCGAGGAGGAGGACGACGCTGACGACGAGCAGCGGCCGCACGCACCTGCGCCACGCGTGGTAGTCGATGCGGGCGGTCACCATGAACGCGGCCGCCGCCACGACGAGCCAGGCCACTTGGCGCTCGAAGAAGTACCAGGCCGAGCCGTAGTCGGTGAGCGACGCGACCGACGACGCCGACAGCACCATGACGGCGCCGACGACGTTGAGGACCCCGACCGTCGCCACCAGCAGCAGGTAGTTGGGCGGACGAGCCGCGCCCGCAATGACCCAACGCCGCCGGAGCGCGCCGAACGTCGCCGTCGCGGTCGCAGCCGTCACGCGACGCCGCGTTCGCTCAGTCGCGCGACCTCACGCGCGAAATCGTTGCCGCGCGCCGAGTAGCTCGGATACCAGTCGAACGACGCGCACGCCGGCGAGAGGAGGACGACGTCGCCGGGCTGGGCTTGCCGGGTCGCGACGGCGACGGCCACGCCCATCGATGCAGCCTGCGAGACCGCCACCGCGTCCGCGAACGTGCGCTCCACTTCACTCGCGGCTTCACCGATGGCGACGACGGCGCGCAGGCGCGGCGCGAGTGGACGGAGCACCGACAGGTCGAGACCCTTGTTGCGACCGCCGGCGATCAGCACGACCTTCCCGTCGAGCTCGTCGAAGGCGGCGACCGCGGAGAGTGTCGCGTGCGGGTTCGTCGCCTTCGAGTCGTTGTAGAACTGCACACCACCAGTGTTGCCGATGCGCGCGACGCGATGGTGGAGTCTCGGGTACTCGCGCAGCGCGCGTTCGACGCGCTCGCGCGTCGCGCCGGCGGCAAACGCGGCGGCGGCGGCCGCGAGCGCGTTGGCGCGGTCGTGCGGTGCGCTGACCGGCAGGTCGTCGACGTCCGCGAAGGGCTCCCCCGCCGAGTCGACGAGCAAGCCGTCCTCGATGCGGAACATGTCAGGCCGCGACTCCAGAGTGAACCCGACGCGTTGCGCGGGTGCGGTCTCGGCCAAGCGCGACGTGACGTCGTCGTCCCCGTTGAACACCAGCCGGTCTCGGTCGCGCTGGTGTGCGAACACCTGCGCCTTCGCGGCCGCGTACTCGTCGAATGACCCGTGCCAGTCGAGGTGGTCCGGTGCGATGTTGAGGAGAACCGCCACTCGGGGTCGGAACGCCTCGGTCGTGCACGCCAGCTGGAACGACGACACCTCGGCCACGACCGCGCGTGCGTCCGAGTCCGCGGCGTCGAGCAGCGGCAGCCCGATGTTGCCGGCTCCGAGCGCGGCGCCGCCCGAGCTGTCGAGCATGGCGGTGATCAAGGTCGTCACCGTCGTCTTTCCGTTCGTACCGGTGACGGCGACCAGGATCTTCCCCCGGGCCGCCGCCTGCTCGGCGGCGAGATCGACCTCGGCCCGGACGGCGACGCCGGCCTCCCTCGCGGTCACGAGGGCCGGGTGCCGGAGCGGCACCCCGGGACTGGGCACGACGATGTCCGCACTGCGCACGAGGTCGGTGAGGCGAGAGGGCACAGGATGCTCGACGATCGCAGCGCCGGCCCCGAGGGCGGTCGCGACCCGATCGCGGTACGCGTCCTCGCCGGTCGGGCCGTCCTCGACCACCGTGACGTCGTCTCCGGCGGCGGCGCAGTGGCGCACGACGGCGTCACCGGTCACACCCAACCCGAGCACGAGGACGCGGCTCAATCGATCACTCCGGGGATTCGGATGAAGTCGGCGTAGAACAACCCGAGGCCGAACGCGACGCACAACCCGCCGAACAGCCAGAAGCGCACGATCACCGTGAACTCGGGCCACCCGCCGACTTCGTAGTGGTGGTGGATGGGCGCCATGCGAAGGACGCGTTGACGGAATCCGCGGAACGCGACGACCTGCGCGATCACGCTCAGCGTCTCGACCACGAACAGGCCGCCCAGGATCGGCAGCAACAGGTCGGTGTGGGTCAGCAACGCGAGACCTGCCATGCCGCCGCCGATGGCGAGCGAACCGGTGTCACCCATGAAGACGCGCGCCGGCGCCGCGTTCCACCACAGGAAGCCTGCGCACGCCCCCGCCATTCCCGCCGCGACCACCGCGAGGTCGAGCGAGCTGGCGGCGAAGCCTCCGGGCGCGGTCGCCATTCCCAGTGACCCGTACACGGCCGGGTGGCGGAACTGCCAGAACGCGATGACCGTGAACGCGAAGAACACGAGCGTGGCGGCACCGGCGGCGAGGCCATCCATGCCGTCGGTGATGTTCACCGCGTTCGCCGAGCCGACGATGATGAAGATCGCCCACACCGCCCAGATCCACGTCCCGAGGTCGAGATCGATGAGACGCGTGAACGACAAGTTCGTCGACGTGTCCACGTAGCGCAGCGCGAGGAGCGCGAAGCCCACCGCCACCGCGAGCAGGCCGGACGTCTTGCCCCGCTTCCGCAGTCCGAGGTTCCGGTGCTTCCTCACTCCCAGATAGTCGTCGGCGAACCCCACGGCGCCGAGGGCGACGATCAGTAGCATCAGCGTGACCCCGGCACGCGCGAACTTGAGCTGCTCCGTGCGGACGTGCGCGACCACGTATCCGACGAACGCGCTCGCGATGATGGCGATACCGCCCATCGTCGGCGTCCCGGCCTTCGCCGCGTGCGGGTGCCGGAACGGCCCGTCGTCGCGAATCGTCTGGCCGATCTCGCGCGCCCGCAGGACGCGGATCAGAAAGGGAGTCCCGAACACGCTGAGCAGGAACGCGACCGACGCCGCCAGGAGCAGCGCAATCATGCACCGACCGCCGCGGTGAGGACCTCGGCCACGCGTTCGAGTCCCACGGCCCGGCTGGCCTTCACGAGCACGGCGTCCCCGGAGCGAGCCAGGCCGGCGACGGCCACCACGGCGGCATCGGCGTCCTCGACCTCGATCACTTGCGCTCGCCCGGCGCCGGCCAGGCGAGCACCGTCGGCAATTGCGCGCGCGCCGGCGCCGACCGCGATCACGACGTCGACGTCCGACGCGACGGCAAGTCGTCCCACCTTCTGGTGCTCGGCGCGCGCGTGGTCGCCGAGCTCGAGCATCTCGCCCAGAACGGCGATGCGTCGCTTGTCGGCGGCGAGGTACCGGAAAGAGCGCAGCGCCGCCGCCATCGACGTGGGGCTGGCGTTGTACGCGTCGTTGACGACCGTGACGCCTTCGTCGGTGCGGGTCACGTCCATCCGCCACGCCGCCGTCTGGGCGCGCGCGAGGCCTTCGGCGACCCGCTCGAGAGGAGCGCCCAGCTCGAGAGCCACGGCGGCCGCCATCGCCGCGTTCACGGCTTGCCGTTCGCCTCGCATCGAGAGGCACACGGGCGTCGAGCCCCACGGCGTGACGAGCGTGAACCGGGGGCGCAGCTCGTCGTCGAGCACGACGTCGACGGCGCGGATGGTCGCACCGGGTACGTCGCCGACGCCGACCGTGACCAGTCGGGCGCGTGTCCGCGCCGCCAGCGCGGGCGTGAACACGTCGCCGGCGTCGAGGACGGCGGTGCCGTTGCGATCGAGCGCCTCGAGCAGCTCGCCTTTCACGCGCGCGATGCCCTCCCGGCCGCCGAGGAGCCCGGCGTGCGCCATGCCGACGTGCGTGATCACACCCACTTGCGGTTCGGCGATCGCGCACAGCTCGGTGATGTTGCCGGCGAACCTGGCGCCCATCTCGATTACGACGACCTCGGTGCCCTCGTGCGTTTCGAGCAGGGTCAGCGGGACCCCGGCTTCGTTGTTGAACGACGCCGGGCTCGCGTGCACGCGATGCGTCGGGGCGAGCGCGGCGGCCAGGAGATCCTTCGTCGCGGTCTTGCCCGCCGAGCCCGTGATGCCGACGACGGTCGCGGCCGCCAGCCGGCTGCGGGCGAAGCGTCCCAAGGATGCCAGCGCGGCCAGCGAGTCGCGCACCTGCACGGCGGCGCACCCTTCGGGGACGTCGTCCGGTGGTCGCGTGACGACGGCGATCGTCGCGCCGCGTGCCCACGCGTCGGCCACGAAGTCATTGCCGTCGCGGTCGCCTTGCAATGCGACGAAGCAACCGCCGGCGGCGAGGCGCCTGGTGTCGATCGCGTACGAGTCGGCGGCGGCGGTCGCGGCTCCGATCAGGTCACCATCAGTCGCCTCGAGAACGTCCTTCGCGTTCAGGCGCATTCGAGCGCCTCCAGCTCTTCGCGAGCGACGACGCGGTCGTCGAACGGCACGGTCCGCTCCCCGATCGTCTGACCGGTCTCGTGTCCCTTCCCGGCGATGACCACCACGTCACCCGGTCTCGCCTCTCGCATCGCGTCACGGATCGCGGCGCGCCGGTCGAGCTCGACGACGACGCGCGCCGGGCCGTCGCGCAGCCCGTCGAGGACGGCACGGGCGATCTCCTCGGGATCCTCCGATCGCGGATTGTCGGACGTGAGCACGACGACGTCGGCGCTGCCGGCGGCGGCGCCGCCCATGGCGGGGCGCTTCTGGCGATCCCGGTCCCCACCGGCCCCGAAGACGACGACCACCCGGCCCCCGGGCACGAGCCGGCGCGCGGTGTCGAGCACGCGCTCGAGCGCGTCGGGGGTGTGCGCGTAGTCCACCAGTACCGTGAACGGCTGATCGGGCGCGACCATCACGCGCTCGAGGCGCCCCGGGATCGCGAGCGGCGCTTGCAGCCCGGCCACGACGGCGTCGAACGGGAGGCCGGACACCAGCGCCGTGGCGGCGGCAGCCAGCGCGTTGCTCACGTTGAACCGGCCGAGCAGTGGCGACGCCACGGCGGCGCGCGCGCCGGTCCGGCGCGCCGCCAGCACGAAGCGGGTCCCGGAGCTACTCAACTCCACGTCCTGGGCGACGACGTCGACGCGCGTGCTGCGCCGCTCGTCCGACCCGGCGAACGTGAGAACAGGCAGGCCGACGTCGTTCGCGCGGCGGGCGATCTCGAGCCCGTTGCGGTCGTCGACGTTCACCGCCGCCGCCGCGGTTCGAGTGGGGTCGAACAGACGCGCTTTGGCCTCGAAGTACGACGCCATCGAACCGTGGTAATCGAGGTGGTCCTGGCTCAGGTTCGTGAAGCACGCGGCGGCGAACCATGTGCCGTCGACGCGATGTTGCTCGAGGGCGTGCGACGAGACCTCGAGCGCCACCGTGCGCACGTGCTCGTCGCGCATGCGGGCGAGGATCGCCTGGAGGTCGTCGGCTTCGGGTGTGGTCCGCTCGAGTGGCAGGGGCACGCCGTCGACGCGAGCGCCGACGGTCCCGATGAGGCCCACGCGCTGGCCGGCAGCCCGGGCGATCGCCTCGAGCAGGTACGTCACGGTGGTCTTGCCGTTCGTCCCCGTCACCCCGAGGCAACGGAGCCGACGGGACGGATGGTCGTAGAACGCCGCGGCCGCCGGGCCGAGCGCGGCGCGGACGCCGGCGACCCGGGCCTGCGCGACAGGAAGGTCGAGCTCGCGCTCGACGAGCAACGCGACCGCGCCCGCGTCAACGGCCGCGCCCGCGTGCAGGTGACCGTCGGTCACCGCACCCGGAATGCACGCGAAGCAGCTTCCGCGCGCGGCGCGGCGACTGTCGTGCGTGATGGCACTCACTTCGACGCTCCGGTCCCCCACCCACCCCAGAACGCCGATTCCGCCGAGGAGCTCGTGCAGGCGCACGGGCCGTCCTCCCGCTGGTTCATGGGGAAGAGGTCAGGGTATCGGCCGGGACGGCGGAGTCGCCGTTCGCGGCGGGCGGCGGCGTCGGTGTGCTGTTCGGTTGGACCCGCTCGAGGCGCAGCGCGTACTCCATGATGCGGGAGAACACCGGCGCCGCGACCTGGCCACCGAAGTAGTTGTTCTGAGGCTCGTCGAGCACGACGATCGTCGCCAGCCGCGGCGAGCTCGCCGGCGCGAACCCGGCGAACGAGGCAACGTACTTGTACGGCGGCTTGTCGTATGGCGGCTTGCGCGCCGTCCCTGTTTTTCCCGCGACGTCGTAGCCTGGGATCTGCGCCTTCGTGCCGGTGCCGTTCGCCACGACGTCCTGGAGCATCGAACGCATCGTGGCCGCTGTGCTCGGCGAGACAACTTGTCGCGACTCCGGCATCGGCTCGTCATGACGCGTGCCGTCCTTCCCGACTGTGCCGGCCACGAGGCGGGGCGGACGGGTCGCGCCCCCGTTGGCGATCGTCGTATACACGTCGAGCATCTGCATCGCCGTCACGGCGAGGCCGTTGCCGATCGGCATCGACGCGAGGCTGGTGTCGTTGTACTGCGACAGCGGGAGCACGAGGCCGTTCGCTTCGCCGGGGAAGCCGAGGCCCGTCGGCTGGCCGAACCCGAACGCGCGCAGGTACGCGTCGAAGCGCTCCTTGCCGAGCTTTCGTGCGATCTGGATCGTCCCGACGTTGGACGACAGGCGCACGATGTCCCGGACCGTCATCGATGCCGGATGTGACGCCTCGTCCTTGTAGTCGGTGCCGCCGATAGAAAGCTGGCCGGGGGTCTGAAACCACGAGTCCGCGCCGGCCACGCCGTCCTCGAGCGCGCCGGCCACGGTGATCACCTTGTTCGTCGAGCCCGGCTCGTACACGTCCACAACGGGCCGGTTCCGTTGGTCCGCCGGCGCGGGTCGGGCCGGATGGTCCGCCGTGCCGCCCTCGACGTTCGCCATCGCGCGGATGTCGCCGGTCGCGACGTCCATCACGATCGCCGTGCCGCCCTTGGCGTTCGCGTTGCCGACTTCCTCCGCCAGCACCTGCTCCGACTCGTACTGGAGGCCCTGGTCGATCGTGAGCACGAGGTCGCCGCCGCGCTGCGACTCCGCCACCTGCCGTTCGCCGCCCGGGAGCTGCCGGCCCTGCGGGTCACGCTCCACCTGGAGCTCTCCTGGCTTCCCGTCCAGGCGGTCGTTGTACTGGGCCTCGAGCCCGCCGAGCCCGCTGTTGTCGGTCCCGACGAAGCCGAGAACCGGGGCGGCGAGCGCGCCGTCCGGGTAGAAGCGCTTCGACTCGGGGACGAAGTCGACACCCGGGAGCGCCAGCGCCTTCACCTTCATCGCGGTCGCGCCGTCGAGCTTGCGGGCGACGTACACGAATCCCTTGTCACCTTGCGACAGGCGCTCGCGCAGAGACTCCTGGTCGACACCCACGATCGGCGCGAGCTGTGCGGCGTAGGCGGCGGGATCGGCCACGACGCGCGGGTTGGCCCACACCGTTTGCTGGGGCACGGAAGCCGCGAGATCGTGGCCGTTCCGGTCGAACACGCTGCCCCGTTCGGCGGCGAGCTGCACCTTGCGAACCCGCTGGTCGAGACCGAGCTGCGCGTAGCGCTCCCGTCCGAGGGCCTGCAGGTCGACGAGGCGCGCGCCCACGGCCAGGAACACGAGGACCAACGCGGCGAGGACGGCGATCAGGCGGCGACGCGTCGTGCCCGGGCGCGGCCGCCAGGCACGGAGCTTCGCCTGGCGTTGCCGGCGCCGGACCCGGTGACGCGCGAGCTGCGTCTGTGCAACGTGGCGCGCGACGCGTGCGGCCCGCCGGACGAACGGCCATACCACGGGCGGGCGCGGCGGCCGCGGGCGAGACGACCGGCGGACCGGTTGGGGGCGACGGACGCGACGTCCGGTTTGGACCCGCGCCCGCGTCTGCCGCGCTGTCTGCCTAGCCGGGCTCTGCGTGCGCGTACGACCTTCGGTGCGTGTGCGCGGGCGTGGGCGGGCACGCGCCGCGCCGGCCGCGGTCCCGAGCCTCGTCAGCCCGCCCTGGAACTCTCTCCGGCGGG
>DATFPZ010000048.1:0-8772 GCA_035264545.1 Acidimicrobiia bacterium | reverse complement strand
CGCGCCGGCGCCGAAGCCGACGATCAGGCGTGGGCGCGCCGGCTGCATGTGAATCGACGCGCGCACGAGTGGACCGACCCCGACGGGGCGTACCGCCTCGAGGCGCGACTGGCGCCGGACGACGGGGCCCGGTTCAGCTCGGCGTGGAGGGCTCACACCGACCGGATCTTCGGCGACGCTCGTCGAGCCGGGCGGCGGGAGTCCCACGCCGCCTACGCCGCCGATGCGCTCGTGGCTCTGGCAAGTGAGGGTCCGTGCAAGCCGGTCGAGGTCCGTGTGACGGTCGATAGCGCTGCGCTCTCCCGGGGGCACGTCAAGCGCGGCGAGCGCTGCGAGATCGACCGAGTGGGGCCGGTGCCGGTGACCACGGCCCGGGCGATGCTCGACGACGCCTCGGTGGCGGTCCTCGTGCGCGACGGCGACGACGTCACCGCCGTCTCGTCCCCGAAGCGGACGATCCCGGTCAAACTGCGCCGAGCCGTCGAGGCTCGGTACCCGACCTGTGGCGTCAAGGCGTGCGCGAACAACCAGTTCCTCGAGATCGACCACATCGTCCCGCTCGCAGATCACGGCTGTACCGAGCTCGACAACCTGTGGCGGCTCTGCTCCCACCACCACCGCTTGAAGACCTACGGCGGGTGGACAGTGAATGGCGAGAACGGTGGCCGAGACCTCGTCCCGCCCTGACCGCGCCCGGCTCCCCGACGCGCACATTTCGACGCCGGCCCGCCACAATGGAGTCGTGCACGCTGCCGCCGTCTGCTTCGATCTCCACGTGCCGGAGAGCCGGTCGCTGAAGGCGAAGCGGGGTGCGGTCCGCCCGATCGTCGACGGGATCCGTCACAAGTACCGGCTGTCGGTGGCGGAGGTCGACCACCAGAACCAGTGGCAGCGGGCGGCGATCGCCGTCGCCGTCGTGGCGGAGAGCGACGGCCGGCTCCGGCAGGTGCTCGAGCAAGTCGAGCGTTACGTTGCGGGCGCCCCGGATGTCGAACTGTTGGATGTCTCGACTGCCTACCTCGAGCCGGAGGACAGCTGACGTGGCGCGCCAGGGCCAACCGCCCCGCCGGTACCCGCGGACGGCGCGCGTCAACGAGGTCGTCCTGGAGACGCTCGCCGAGGAGCTCGAGCGGCTGTCCGACCCGCGGCTGGGATTCGTCACGCTCACCGGCGTCGAGGTCAGTCCCGATCTGCGGCAAGCCACCGTCTACTATTCGGTGCTCGGGCCGGCGGAGCAGCACGAAGTGACGTCGAAGGCGCTGCGTTCTGCCGGGTCGCATTTGCGAGCGGTGCTCGGTCATCAGGTTCGGCTCAAGTACCTCCCCCGCCTGTCCTTCCGTGAAGACCCCGCGATCACGACCGGACAGCGAGTCGAGGACATCATCCGGGAGCTCCACCGGCAGGAGGAGCAATGACGCAGCCCAGCGCGACGGAGGTCGACCAGGCACTCGATCGTGCCGTTGGCGCGATTCGCGGCGCGCCCGACGTCGCGCTCGCGTGCCACGTCAGTCCGGACGGCGACGCCCTGGGCTCCATGCTCGGCCTGTTCCATGTCTTGCGCGGCTCCGGCACGAAGTGCGTCGCGTCGTTCCCGACCCCGTTCGTCGTCGCGCCGCACTACCGCGAGCTTCCCGGCCTCGACCGGCTCACGCCCCCGCACGAGTTCCCCAGTGATCCCGCGGTCATGGTCACGTTCGACTGCGGCGCGCTCGGCCGCCTCGGCGACCTCGAGCCGTCGGCCAAGGCCGCGACCGAGCTGGTCGTCATCGATCACCACATCTCGAACGACCGTTACGGATCGATCAACGTGGTCGACCCGAACGCGGCCGCCAGCGGATCGCTCGTCTACCGGCTCGTTCGCATGCTCGGCCTGCCGCTCAACCGCGACGCCGCCGTGTGCCTGTATGCCGCGCTCGTCTGCGACACCGGCCGGTTCCAGTACGACACCACGACGCCCGCCGTCTTCAGCATGGCGCGCGAGCTCGTGCAGCACGACGTCCCGGTCTCGCGGCTGAGTCGCACCCTGTTCGAGGAGCACCGGTTCGCGTACCTCAGGCTTCTCGGTGACGCGCTGAGCCGCGCCCATCTCGTCCCCGAGCGGCGCTTCGTCTGGACCGCCGTCACCCAGGGCGACCTCGCCAAGCATCAGGTCACGATCGAGGAGGTCGAGGGCCTCATCGACATCCTGCGCCGCACGGCCGAGGCCGAGGTCACATGTGTCATCAAGGAAGAGGCCGACGGCACCGTCCGCGTGAGCCTCCGGTCCCTCGGCGAGGTCGACGTCCGCACCATCGCCGAGTCCGAAGGCGGCGGCGGCCATCGGTTCGCGGCCGGCTTCAGCTCCGACGACGGCGTCGACGAGGTCGTGGGGCGAATCGAGCACAAGCTTCCGATTGCGCGCTGACCGGCCTTTCATGGCCACGAACGGCTTGATCGTCGTCGACAAGCCCGCGGCTTGGACCTCGCACGACGTGGTGGCGAAGCTCCGCAAGGTGTACCGGCAACGTCGGGTCGGCCACGCCGGGACGCTCGATCCCGACGCGACCGGCGTCCTCCTCGTCGGGCTCGGGCGCGCCACGCGGCTGTTGCGCTTCCTGCAGGACACGAGCAAGCGGTACCGGGCGACCATCGTGTTCGGGGTGTCGACCACGACGCTCGACGCGTCGGGCGAGGTCGTCGACCGGCGTCCGATGCCGATCGACCAGCCCGACATCGAGGCGGTCGTGCCGGCGTTCCTCGGCGAGATCGAGCAGCTGCCGCCGATGGTGTCGGCCGTGAAGGTCGGCGGCCGGCGGCTGCATGAGCTGGCCCGGCGAGGCGAGGAGGTCGAGCGCGCGCCCCGCCGTGTCCGCGTCGACCGGATCGACGTCGAAGCGTTCGAGCCCGGTCCGTACCCAGCTGCCACCGTCCTGGTCGAATGCAGCAGCGGCACCTACGTGCGGTCGCTGGCTGCCGACATCGGCGCGCGTCTCGGAGGCGTCGCGCACCTCCGCGAGCTGCGCCGCCTGCATATCGGTTCGTTCACGCTCGACGAGGCCCGTACGCTCGCCGACATCGAAAAGGATCCCGACGCGGCCGTGTTACCTCCCGCCGTTGCCATGCGCGACCTCGAACAGGTCAGCATCGACGCCGAGCAGGCGCGCGCCGTTGCCCACGGCGTCACGTTCCCGGCCGCGGTGTTCGCCGGCCCGAATGCCGGGCCCGGTCCGTTCGCGGTCATCGGGCCCGACGGCGAGTTGCTCGCGGTGTACGAGCGTCGCCGGGCCGCGGTCAAGCCGGCGGTGGTGCTCGCGCCGGTCGAGGCGACCTGACCCGTGCGCATCGTCACCGGCAGCGACGACGCCGCCCTCGCTTCGGCGCGGACGGCAGGCGCGGTCGTCACGATCGGCGCGTACGACGGCGTGCACCTCGGGCACCAGGCCGTGCTGCGCCTCGTGCGCGAGCTCGCGGACGCGCGCGGGTTCGAGGCGGCGCTGGTCACGTTCGATCGCCATCCCGCCGAGGTCGTCCGACCCGAGTCCGCGCCACGACTCCTGACGACGCTCGAGCAGCGCCTCGAGCTCCTCGACGCGACCGGCGACCTCGATCTGTGCTGGGTGCTCACGTTCGACGAGGCGCGCAGCAAGGAGGTGGCGGAAGACTTCGTGCGCGAGGTGCTCGTCGACGGGATCGGCGCGCGGTTGGTGGTCGTCGGGGCCGACTTCCACTTCGGACATCGCCGGGGCGGCAACGTGCCGTTGCTCGAGCGCATGGGTGCCGAGCTCGGTTTCGAGGTGCTGGGCCTCGGCCTGGTCGCGGTCGAGGGCGACGCCACCGGCGTGCCGTACTCGTCGACCCGGATCCGTGAGCTGCTGGCCAAGGGCGACGTCGCCGAGGCGGCGCGTCTGCTGGGCCGGCCGCACGAGGTGCGCGGGGTGGTGGAGCACGGCGACCAACGCGGCGAGCACCTCGGAGTCCCGACCGCCAACCTCACCGTTCCGGAACGGATCTGCCTGCCCGCCGACGGCGTGTACGCAGGGACGTTCGTCGCCGAGGACGCAGTCGAGCGTCCGGCAGCGATCTCGGTCGGGACGCGACCCACCTTCTACGAGGACGGCGATGTCCTCGTC
Source organism: Acidimicrobiia bacterium (assembly GCA_035264545.1). Taxonomy (GTDB): domain Bacteria; phylum Actinomycetota; class Acidimicrobiia; order IMCC26256; family JACDBD01; genus JALZAA01. Next base: position 4,663 of record DATFPZ010000048.1, on the reverse strand, counting down.
GAGGCATACGTGCTCGATTTCGACGGTGATCTCTACGGGCAGCGGGTCAAGGTGCGCTTCCGGGAGTGGATCCGTGGTCAGGAGCGGTTCGACTCGACCGAAGCGCTCATCGAGCAGATGAACGCCGACGTGGAGGCAACTCGCCGCATCTTGGCTGTCTGAGGCACCGTGGTACCCTGAGAGTGCGTCAGCACGTGCTGGCGCGTTCCCACATTCAGCACGAAGACCGAAACTTCTGCATGCCCGACACCACGGCCACGATCGCCGAGCACCGCCTCCACGAGACCGATACCGGCTCGCCGGAGGTGCAGGTGGCGCTGCTCACCGAGCGGATCAACCACCTCACCGAGCACCTGAAGGTCCACGCGAAGGACCATCACTCGCGTCGGGGACTGCTCGTGCTCGTCGGCCGCCGGCGCCGGTTGCTCGACTACCTCCGACGCAACGATGTCGAGCGGTACCGAGCACTCATCGCGAAGCTCGGCCTCCGCCGCTGAGCCATCCGGTGCCGAAGGCGCCGGGGAGGGAAAGAGGACACGTAGGGGCAGTCGGTTGTCAGTTGCCACCGCCCGGACACGATCCGGACCGTGACCACTGAGAACCGGATGCCCCTCTCCAAACACACATCAGGAGAGAGGTTCCATGCCTGGCACACAGGCGGATGGCGCGATTCGCGTCGAGGGCGTCGTCAACGATGCCGGTAAGACCATGTCGTTCGAGACGGGGCGTCTGGCCCCGATGGCCGACGGCGCCGCCGTCGTCAAGATCGGCGACACGACCCTGCTCACCACGGTCGTCACCGACAAGCCGCGCGAAGGCATCGACTTCTTCCCGCTGACCGTCGACGTCGAAGAGCGCATGTACGCCGCGGGCAAGATCCCCGGGTCGTTCTTCCGTCGCGAGGGTCGGCCCGGGGAGCAGGCGATCCTCACGTGCCGGCTCACGGACCGGCCCTTGCGGCCGTCGTTCCCCGAGGGGTTCCGGAACGAGGTGCAGGTCATCTCGACGATCCTCGGCGCCGACCTCGAGAACCCGCACGACATCGCGTCGATCAACGGCGCGTCGGCGGCGTTGACGGTCTCGGGCATCCCGTTCCAGGGCCCGATCGGCGCCGTGCGCTTGGCGCACCGCCACGGGGAGTGGATCGCGCACCCGACGTACCAGGAGGGTGACGAGTCGACGTTCGAGCTCGTCGTCGCCGGGCGGCGGACCGACGCCGGCGACATCGCGATCATGATGGTCGAGGCGGGCGGCACCGAAGCGACGTGCGAGCTGTACGAGCAGGGCGCGCCCAAGATCACCGAAGAGCTCATTGCCGACGGCCTCGAGGCGTCGAAGCAGTGGATCGGCGCGTCGATCGATCTGCAGCTCGAGCTGCGCAAGGCCTACGAGGACGCCCGCGGCCCGATCGAGACGATCTCCTACGACGTCCACACCGACTACGACGACGACGTCTACGCCGCCGTCGACGGGGCTGCCCGCGGCGACGTCGAAGAGGCGATGAAGATCGCCGACAAGACTGCTCGCGAGGAACGCACGCACGAGCTCGAAGCCCAGGTGCTGGCAAGACTGGCCGGCACCGCCGAGTCGCCCGGGCAGTTCGGCGATCGAGCCGGTCAGGTCAAGAAGGCCTTCCGGTCGCTCCAGAAGGACGTCGTCCGCAAGCGCATCGTCAACGAGGGCGCCCGCATCGACGGGCGCAGCCCGTCCGACATTCGCCCGCTGTCGGCCGACGTCGGCGTGATCTCCACCGCGCACGGGTCGGGTTTGTTCCAGCGGGGCGAGACCCAGGTGCTGAGCGTGGCGACGCTCGCCATGCCGCGCATGGAGCAGATGCTCGACACCATCGGCATCGACGAGCGCAAGCGGTACATGCACCACTACAACTTCCCGCCGTTCTCGACCGGGGAGGTCGGACGGGTCGGCTCACCCAAGCGGCGAGAGATCGGTCATGGCGCGCTCGCCGAGCGGGCGCTCATCCCGGTCCTCCCGAACGCGGAGCAGTGGCCGTACACGATGCGGGTCGTCTCCGACGTGCTGTCGTCGAATGGTTCGACGTCGATGGCTTCCGTCTGCGGCTCGACGCTGTCACTCATGGACGCCGGGGTGCCGATCAAGGGCCCGGTCGCCGGCATCGCCATGGGGCTCGTGTACGCCGACGGCAAGTACACGACGCTGACCGACATCCTCGGCGCCGAGGACGCCTTCGGCGACATGGACTTCAAGGTGGCGGGCACGGCGGAGTTCGTGACCGCCCTGCAGCTCGACACGAAGATCGACGGTCTCCCGGCGGACGTGCTCGCCCAGGCGCTGCGCCAGGCGAAAGAGGCACGCCTCGAGGTGCTCGCGGTTCTGCACGACGCGATTCCCGAACCTCGGGCCGACGTCCGGGAGCGGGCGCCGAAGATCGTGAGCTTCGAGATCCCGATCGACAAGATCGGCGAGGTGATCGGCCCCAAGGGCAAGGTCATCAACGCCATCACGCTCGAGACCGGCGCCGACGTCTCGGTCTCCGACGATGGCGTCGTCGGCACGGTGACGATCGGGTCGAAGGACGGCTCGCAGGTCGAGGAGGCGCGCCGGCGCATCGACTTGATCCTCGATCCCCCGATGGCGGAGATCGGCGCCGTGTACCCGGGCAAGGTCGTCAACATCACCAAGTTCGGGGCGTTCGTGAACATCCTTCCGGGCCGGGACGGGCTGCTGCATATCTCGAAGCTGGGCGGCGACCGGCGCATCGACCGGGTCGAGGACGTCCTGAACCTGGGCGATGAGGTCGAAGTGCGCGTTTCCGACATCGACAACCAGGGCAAGCTCTCGCTGTCGCTCGTGGGTGAGGGCGACGACGCGAGTGGGCCACCACGTTCCGATGGCGGATCGGGGGAGCGGCAGCAAGGCAACCGCGAGCCGGGCGCATCGGCTCGCAGCGGACGGGGGAGCGATCAGGACCGAGCGCCCGACCGGGCGCGCGGCAGAGGAGCAGGCCGAGCGAAGGAAGCCGTGTCCTTCGAGCAGTACTGGGAGAGTCAGGCCAAAGACGAATTCGGTGACCTCGGCCCGGCGGACGTCGGGCGGCCGGAACGCCGCGGCGGGAGCGGCGGCCGCGGTGGCGGCGGCCGGCGGCGAGGTGGCCGAGGCGGGAGCCGGTAGGCCTGGTGGCGGGCCCGGCCGGTACCGGACCGGCGGGGCAGGACATTCGTAGAACGCGGCTCGACTCGGGTCTCCGGGTCGTCACCGAAGCGCTCCCAACCCTGCGTTCAGTGAGCGTCGGCTTCTGGGTCGGCGTCGGTTCACGAGACGAGCACGAGAGCGAGTTCGGCGCCAGCCACTTCCTCGAGCACCTGTTGTTCAAGGGCACCGCCGAGCGCAGCGCAGCCGAGATCGCCCACGCCGTCGAGTCCGTCGGCGGCGACATGAACGCCTTCACGGCCCAGGAGATGACGGCGTTCTACGTCCGCGTTCCCGACGAACAGCTCGACCTCGCGATCGACATCCTCGCCGACGTCGTCTGGGTGGCGGCGTTGCGGGCCAACGACGTCGACGCCGAGAGGAACGTGATCCTCGAGGAGCTCCACATGCGCGACGACGCGCCTGACGACCTCGTCCATGAACTGTTCGCGCACGCGATGTTCCCCGACCATCCACTCGGCCGGGAGGTGCTCGGAACGCAGCAGTCGATCGAGAACATGACACGCGAGTCGATCGCCAGCTTCCACCGTCGCCACTACCGACCGTCGGCGATTGTCGTGGCTGCAGCCGGGAACCTGCTTCACGACCGGGTCGTCGACCGGCTCGTCCGCCACGGCGAAGCGCTCGAGGTCTGGCCCGACGTCGATCTCGGCCGGTCAGTCGAGGGGCTCGCCCCGGCCCGGCCGCGCGCGGTCCTGACCAAACCAGTCGAGCAGGTGCATGTGGTCATGGGCACGCGGGGCATCCCGCGTGAGGATCCCGACCGGTACGCGCTCACCGTGCTCAATCAGGCGCTCGGCGGCGGCATGTCGTCCCGGCTCTTCCAGGAAGTCCGCGAACGGCGCGGCCTGGCGTACTCCGTGTACTCGTACCGGGTCGCGTACGTGGAGACCGGCGCATTCGGCGTGTACGTCGGCACTGCTCCGGCACGTGCCGCGGAGACGATCGAAGTGGTGAGCACCGAGCTCGATCGCGTGATCCGGGACGCCGGCATCGGTGGCGACGAGCTGGCCGCCGCCAAGGGCCACCTCAAGGGTTCGATGGCGCTGTCTCTCGAGACGTCGAACAGCCGCATGCACCGCTTGGGCAGCAGTGAGCTGATGCTCGGCGAGGCGCTGTCGCTCGACGAGGTCACGGCACGCGTCGACGCGGTGACACCCGACGACATCGCACGCGTGGTCGACCGGCTGTTCTCCTCGGGAGCACTCACGCTCGCCGTCGTGGGTCCAGTCGACGAGGCGAACGTCCCCACTCCGGGCTGAAACCCTCGGGGCGCTCACTCGCCCGCCGGACTGCGGGGGCTTTACCCTCTCTCCATGATTCGTGTTGGCGTTCTGGGCGCCGGTGGGCGAATGGGCCGGACCGTGTGCCAGGCCGTCACCGACGATCCCGAGCTCGCCCTCGTCGCCGCGATCGACCCGCATCATGCGGGCATCGACCTCGATCAGATGGGCCTGCACGGCACGGGCCTCCA
>DATFPZ010000047.1:0-3557 GCA_035264545.1 Acidimicrobiia bacterium | reverse complement strand
CCTCCGACTGCGTCTGCTGCAACTTCTCTCGGGCCCGGACGACCCCCGGATCTTCCTGGCCCGTCGCCGGGGAAGCCGCGAGCGCGAACCCGGCCGTCGCCGACATCAGCCCGATCGTCACGGTGAGGAGCACCCGTGCGACGCGTCGCCGGGGGCGGCGGTGGTGTCGGGTGTTGTCCATCCAGGTGTGTATCGACCGACTTGGGGCCGGGATCAAGGACCAGCCGACCTCTGCGCGCGGACGGTAACACCGCGATCCCCGCGTTCCGCGGCAATGCTGCGCGGCGGCCGCGGTTTCGGGCACTGTAGGAGGATGTTCGACGAGCTTCTCCGCCACCCTGGCGTCGTCGAGGAGTGGGAACTGCGGTCACGCTTCGGGTTTCTCGCCATCCACGGCGGCAGCCTCGAGCGAGGAACGGACGAGGTCGCGACCGAGGCGGCCGACCGGGCCGGTGCGTCGTTGTACGCGGTCCGCCAACCCGAGGATCTGCGCTGGCACATCCCCTCGGCGCTCGTCGACCCGAGCTTGTCGCCGGCGCTGAGCTCGTTCCTGGAGCACGTCGAGCTCGTCGTCTCTGTTCACGGATACGGTCGCAGGGGCCACTCGAATGTTGTCCTCATCGGAGGCCGGAACCGCCAACTCGCGGCGCGGGCGGCGGACGTGTTGCGCGCCGCGGTGCCGTCGCATCGTTTCGTCGACGACCTGCACGCGATTCCGCTCACCCTCCGGGGCGTCCATCTCGACAACCCGGTGAACCGGACGCGCGGCGGAGGCATCCAGCTCGAGTTGCCGCCGACGCTGCGCGACGGCGAGGGCGTCCCCTCCGACCGCGACGCGCTCATCTCGGCGCTGGCGTCGCTCGCGACGCCGATCTGAGGGCCGGGCGTGGGACGTCTCGCCGTGGCCGGCGGGCACGGCATCTTGGGCACCGAGTTCGCCGCGGACGCATCGCGCGTCGACGTCGACACCATCTACGGTCCGGTGGCCCTGCTCGACGCCGGCAGTCACGTCGTGCTCCAACGCCACGGGCTCGACGAGTTCGTCTCGGCCCCGTTCATCAACCACCGCGCGCACATGCGTGCCCTCGCCGACGCCGGGTGTGATCGCATTCTCGGGGTGGCATCCGCGGGCAGCCTGCGACGCGACCTCCCTGTCGGCACGTTCGTCGCGCCCGACGACTTCATCGCGCTGCACCTCGGCATCTCGTTCTCGGAAGGCGACGAGGGGCACCAGGCGCCCGGCTTCGACCCGGAGTGGCGCCGCAGTGTCACTGATTGTTGGGCCGACCACACCGACGTCCCGCTGCACGACGGCGGCGTCTACTGGCAGGCGATCGGGCCACGGTTCGAGACCGGAGCCGAGATCCGGCTGATCGCCGGCCACGCCGATCTCGTGGGCATGACCATCGCCAGCGAATGTGTCCTCGCCGGTGAGCTCGGCCTCGCCTACGCGAGCATCTGCGTCGTCGACAACCTCGCCAACGGCGTCGGCGAGGTTCCGCTCACCATGGAGGAGTTCCGGGCCGGCGCGGCGGCGAACCGGGCCCGGCTGGTGGGAGCGCTCGAGACGGTGGTCCCGGCGTTGAGCAAGGAGGCGGGGGGCTCGTGAGCCTGACCGTGCGGGACGCGCGGCTCGACAACGAGCTCGTCGGGTTGCGCGTCGAGGAGGACCGCATCGTCGACCTCGGCGCCGGCGTCGAACCGGAGCCGGGCGACGATGTGCTGGACGCCGCCGGCATGGCGTTGCTGCCGGGGCTGGTCAACGGGCACACCCATGCGGCCATGACGCTGATGCGCGGCTACGGCGACGACCTTCCACTCATGACCTGGCTCCGGGACCGGATCTGGCCCACCGAGGCCAAGCTCACGGCCGACGACGTGTATTGGGGAACACGCCTCGCCTGTGTCGAGATGGTCCGCTCGGGGACCGTGCGGTTCTGGGACATGTACTGGCAACCGGAAGCCGTGGCCCGCGCCGTGCGCGAGTCGGGCCTGCGCGCCGCGGTGGCCATGCCGCTCGTCGACGGGCTCGATCCCGACAAGTCCGACGCACTCCGCGTCGACGCCGAGCGTTCACTCGACGCCCTCGCCGATGCAGGTCCTCGCGTCACGACCACGCTGGGGCCGCACGCGATCTACACGGTGAGCGAGAAGTCCCTGCATTGGATCGCCGAGTTGTCGTCGGAGCGCGACCTACCGGTGCAGATCCACTTGTCCGAGACCGAAGGCGAGGTGCAGGACTGCGTGGCCGCGCACGGGGCACGCCCTGCTCCGTACCTCGACCGGCTCGGCCTGCTCACGCCGCGGACGCTCCTCGCGCACGGCGTGTGGCTCGACGACGACGAGCTCGCCCTCGTCGGAGAGCGCGGCGCGACCGTCGTCACCAATCCGGTGTCGAACCTCAAGCTCGCGGTCGGAGGCGTGTTCCCGTACGCGAAGGCCCGCCGCCACGGGATCCCCGTCGGGCTGGGAACCGACGGCGCCGCCTCGAACAACTCCCTCGACTTGTTCCAGGACGTGAAGCACCTGGCACTGATGCAGAAGCACGCCGAACGCGATCCCGCCGCCATGCCGGCGACCGAGGCATGGGCGGTCGCGACGGGACAGCGAGCCCCGCTGCTGGGCGGGTCGGGCCGCCTCGTGGTGGGGGAGCCGGCCGACTTCGTGCTCGTTCGCAGTGACGCGCCCGAGCTCACGCCGGGGGATCTCCGCGCCAACCTCGTCTACGCCGCGCCGGGCTCCGTGGTCGACACGACCGTCGTCGCTGGGCAGGTGCTCATGCGCGGCGGTGAGGTCGGAGACGAAGCCGAAGTGCGAGCGGGCGCGATCGGGAGCGCCCGCCGCTTGGGAGTGATCGATTAGGACGGGCCGCCCGGGCTACAGCGACTTCGGGTTGGCGAACAGCTCGCGCAGGCGGGGCTCGAAGTGTTCGAGCGGCAGCGTGTCGTAGTCGGGGTCGAACGCGGCCTGGTCCCATTCGTCGGCGAAACGCTCGGCGAGCTCGTACGCGGAATGCCCCTGGTACTGATCGCGGGCATTCGGATCGCCGCCGAAGTGGTGGTAGTAGTGCCGGCCCTGGAAATCCTGGTGGACGAGGATCATCCAGTACACGTCGTCCCGGACGTAGGGCTTGAGGATCTCGGCCGCGATCCGGGGATGGTTGGGCACGCTGACGGCTTTGCCGATGTCATGGCACAGGCTGGCGATCACAACCTCGTTGTCGGCGCCGGCGCGCTCGGCGCGCGTCGCCGTCTGGAGGCAGTGAGTGAGCTGGTCGACGGCGAACCCGTCGGTGATGTCGGCCAGTGACTCCAGCATCGCCAGCACCCGATCGGCGACGCGCCCCTGGTTCTTGAACGACTCGGTGCCGATCACCGCCCACTGCTCGGCGGTCGACTCGTCCATGCGGCGGAAGCTCTGGGGCTTCGCTTGCGACTGTGTCTGCGTCATGTCGCCATTGTCCCATAGGGTGCGGCGGTGGATCTCCGCCAACTGGCTGACCTGGAGCTTCCCGATTCGACGGGACAGTCCCGGCGACTCGGCGACTTCTGGGCCGA
>DATFPZ010000046.1:0-4242 GCA_035264545.1 Acidimicrobiia bacterium | reverse complement strand
CGACGAGGAGCCCGAAACCGCGCTCGAACCGGCGGGTGCCGCGCCGCCCGCGGTCGCCGAGCCGCAGGTTCCGATGCTGCCGGGCGAGGTCCGGCCGCATCCGACGCCGCAGCGGTACGTGATGATCGCGGCGATCCTCGTCGTCGCCACCGCGGCCGAGGTGGGGCTGTATTACCTCGAAGGCGAGGTGCCCGACGGCCTGATCATCGTCTTCCTGCTGATGTTCGCGGTGATCAAGTTCGCGCTCGTGGCCTCGTGGTACATGCACCTGCGGACGGACAAGCCGATCTTCCGCCGCTTCTTCGTGCTCGGACTCGTGGCCGCCATCTCGTTGTACCTGATCGTGCTGACGACGTTGCACGTCTTCAGCCCTTGAGCTGACCATGGATCTCGCCGTCGCCTACCCGAGTTGGCACCCCCACGTCGACGTGTGGCTGCTCGTGGCCGCGCTGGCGGCGGCGTACGCGGTGACCGTCGTGCGTGTCGGCCCGCGGTACACGGCGCCCGGACGGCCGCCGGTCACACGCCTGCAGGTGGTGTGCTTCGCGCTCGGGGTTGTCGCGATCTGGGTCGCGGCTGACTGGCCGGTGCACGACATCGCCGAGCACTACAACTACAGCATCCACATGGTCCAGCACCTCGTGCTGTCCATGGTCGCGGCACCGCTCCTCTTGCTCGGTACGCCGGCGTGGATGTTGCGAGTGATTCTCCGGCCCCCGTCACTCCTGTTCCGGGCCCTGCGCTTCTTCGCGAGATTCCTTCCCGCCCTGATCGTCTTCAACGTCGTCCTCGTGCTGACGCATTGGCCGGCGCTCGTCGACTTCAGTCTCCGCAGCGAGCTCGCGCACTTCCTCATCCACGCATTGATCTTTGTCACTGCGCTCGCCGTCTGGATGCCGGTCCTCAGCCCGTTGCCCGAGATCCCGCGGCTGTCGCCGCTGCCCCGGATGCTCTTCCTGTTCGCCCAGTCGGTCGTGCCGACGATCCCGGCGTCGTTCCTGACGTTCGGGAGCTCACCGCTCTACCGCTTCTATGAAGGCGTCCCGCACCTCTGGGGGCTGTCGACGGTCGACGATCAGCGCCTGGCCGGCCTGATCATGAAGATCGGTGGCGGCCTCCTGCTGTGGCTGGTGATCGCAGTGATCTTCTTCCGCTGGGCGGGGGAGGAAGACCGACGCATCGCGGCGCGCCGGCGGTGGCAGGATCTGGACCGCGAGCTGTCGCGGATGGGAACTACGTCCACATGACCGAAAACGTCCAGACGGACGAGACCGAACAGGCCGAGCCGGGCGACGCGCCCGCCGGCGACGCGCCGGCCGCCGACGAGCAACCCGAAAGCGGGGACCAACCGGACAGCGGCGAGCAAGCGGAAAGCGGCGAGCAAGCGGAGCAAGGCGAGGAAGGCGAGGAGCTCGAGGCCCAGCCGCCCTTCGAAGCCACCGAAGGCGAGTCGCCGGCGGCGCTCGAAGCCGGTCCGCCCGCGGTCGATCCCGTTCGCGACCGTCTCCTGCTCCCGATCGCGCTGCCGCTGCTGTCGATGCTTGCCGTGTTCCTCTATGTCGTGAACCTGTCGCGGGTGTTCCTCGCCAGCGGCGAGAACACCTCCGTGCTGGTGGGCACGATCGTGACGGTCGGGATCCTCGCCGGCGGCGCCGCCATCTCGGCCAGCCCCCGGTTGCGCTCGTCGACGCTCGTGATGGCGTTGGCTGGGTTCATGGTGCTCATCCTGTCGGCGGGTCTCCTCTCGCTCGGTCCCAGCGAGGAGACGGAGTCCGGAGGCGGCGGGTTCAAGCAGCCCAGCGGGCCGGCGGTCGCCACGCTGGAAGTCGACGCGCTGCCGTCACTGAGCTTCCAGGCGACCGAGTTCAGCACTCCGGCCGGCATCACCCAGATCAACTACAACGACCTGGGTGGAACGCACACGCTCCTGTTCACGGACCCGAAGTTGAGCGGGTTCCAACTCGCCGTCCCGCAAGGCCCGAAGACCGGCAAGGTGGATCTCAAGCCGGGCACGTACACGATCTACTGCAGCATCCCGGGTCACCGCGCCGCGGGCATGCAGGCGACCGTGAACGTCGGCGCGGCCGCCGCGCCCGAAGGCGGCGCACCCGGCGCCCCTCCGAGCTCATGAGCCCGCGTCGTTCGTTCCGGCTGTTCACGATCGCGTTTGTCACTGCGGCGCTAGTTGTCGCGTGCGGGGGCGGGGGCGGTGGTTCGAGCTACAAGCAGCCGAAGGGCCCGGCGCAGAAGACGCTCGACATCAAGGGCGGCAACTTCTTCTTCGACCCGAAGAACTCGGAGGCGCCGGCGGGGGTCGACGCGATCAAGTTGGAGAGCGAGGGCGGGCAGCACACGCTGGTGTTCGACGGCGGGAAGGTGCCGGACTTCAAGCTCGAAGCCAGTAGCGGCAAGTCGGACGAGCTCAAGGTCGACCTGAAGCCGGGGAAGTACACGATCTACTGCGACATCCCCGGCCACCGCGAGGGGGGTATGGAGGGCACGATCACGGTCACGTGACTTACGAGCGCGGCTGCTTCGGCACCGGCGCCGTGTCCGGCACGACGACCTGCAGCTCGCCCGGGACTGCCTCCAGCCGCGCCGGCAACGGCCCGATGCGCTCGCCCGCTCCGTACAGCTCGATCGCGGGCGACGCGTCGAGCGACGCCAGCTCGACCACCTTCCCTCGGTGCATGTCGACGGCCGGGTGCGACACGTGCGTGCCGCGGAAGACGCGTGGGAACGAACGCAGGAACTCGAACCGGGACACGGGCCCGACGACACACACGTCGAGCTGTCCGTCGTCGAGCTCGGCGCCCGGCGTGACCTGCATCCCGCCCGCGTAGCCTCGCGTGTTCCCGATGGCGACGAGCCACGCCTCGATGTCGTGCTCGTCGCCGTCGACGGTCAGCCGAAAACGGTGCGGCCGGTACGTCGCCAGCGTGCGCAGCACTGCGAGCACGTAGAGGGTCGTGCCGCTCGCCCATCGCACGCCATTCGCCCAGCGGTTGGCTTCCGAGTCGAAGCCGGCGTTCGCGACAGACGTGAACCAGCGGACGGTGGTCCCGGTCGCGTCGCGGCTTCCGGCTAGCTCGGCCCGGCCGAGGTCGACCGCGCCGACCTGGCCGGATTCGAGGAGCGCGACCGAGTCGAGCCAGTGCCGGCGATCGAGCCCGAGGTGGCGCGCGAAGTCGTTGCCGGCGCCGGTGGGGACGATGCCGAGCACGCCGCCGTGATCCGCGGCGACGCCGGCCAATGCGTTCACCGTTCCGTCACCGCCGCAGGCGGCCACGCCTCGCCCCTCGTCGAACGCGCCCCGCGCGATCCGGATCGCGTCGTCGAGGTTCTCGGACACACGCACATCGACGTCCAGGTTGGTGCCGGCGAGCGCATCGACGAGCCGGGGGAGCAGCTTTCGGGTCCGGCCCCGACCCGCGGTGGGGTTCACGACCGCGGTCCAGCGCATGGCGGGCGATCGTACCGGCCGCCGGTCGAGCCGCGAGGGGGTCGATGTAGGTTCGAGCCGTGCCCCGAGCGAGGATCGACCGCGGCCGGATCCCGCGCCACGTCGCCATCGTGATGGACGGCAACGGCCGGTGGGCCCAGCAGCGCGGCCTCAAGCGAACGGAGGGACACGCCGCCGGCGAGAAGGCGTTGTTCGACACCGTCGAAGGTGCCCTCGACATCGGGCTCGAGTGGATGACGGTCTACGCGTTCTCCACGGAGAACTGGCGGCGACCGGTCGACGAGGTGCGCTTCCTCATGAACTTCAACGAGAACCTGCTCCTCCGGCGGCGTGACGAGCTGCACGACCGCGGCGTGCGCGTGCGCTTCATCGGCCGGCGCGGGGGAAGAGTGCCTGGCCGCCTGCGGCGGCAGATCGCCGACGCCGAGGACCTGACCCGCCGCAACCGGCGCATGACGCTCACGTTCGCCTTCAACTACGGCGGTCGGGCGGAGCTCGTCGACGCCGCCCGCGCGATCGGAGACGAGGTCAGAGCGGGGCGCCTCGACCCGGACAAGATCAACGATCGGACGCTCGCCCGCCACCTGTACGCGCCGGACATGCCCGACCCCGACCTGCTCGTGCGGACCTCGGGCGAATTCCGGATCTCGAACTATCTGCTCTGGGAGCTCGCATACGCCGAGCTCGTGTTCACCGACGTGCTCTGGCCCGACTTCCGCCGCGACCATCTGTTCGAGGCGATCCGCGAGTTCCAGCGCCGCGAGCGCCGCTTCGGCGCC
>DATFPZ010000045.1:0-5666 GCA_035264545.1 Acidimicrobiia bacterium | reverse complement strand
CCGCGGCCTTCGCGTGACGCGTCACCCACTTGGCCCGCCAGCGGATGCCGCCCGCCGCGACCATCTCGGTCTGGGCACGCGCACGTTCCAGCCGGTCCGGAGCCGTCCCGTTGTTGAGCGCCGCCTCCAACAGGCTGAGCGCCGCGGCCAGCCCCCAACGCTCCGCATGGGCGCGTGCCGTCGTCCATGCCGCGGGGTCCTCGGCGAGTGCCTGCTCGATGCGCGCGCGGTGCTTGGACGCGAGCTCGCCGTGCCGGCGCACGTGTCGCCGAGCCGCGAGCAGCAGCACGTGGTGGGGCGCGCAGCGTACGAGCTGGTTCATCCCCTCGATCGGGAGCGCATCCGCGAACAGCGCCGCGATCTCGCCGCCGGGGATACCCCAGCGATCCGCCGCGTGGATGTCGACCGCGAACGCCGTGCCCTGACCGAACCGGACCCACTGCCGCACCCACCGCCGCGGAGGCGAGAGCTGCGGTCCTCGCGGAACGAAGCCCTCGCGCTCGAGTGCCGCAACGATGGTGCTCCGGCTGCGCGCCCGGGTCACGAGGTCGAGGTCACGGCCCTCGGGCGGGAAGGGGCCCAGGACCAGGACGCGTTCGTTAAGAGCTGTGTCGACGAGCCGGGCCGTCGACACCGCTTCCGGCGTCGTGGCGGCGCTGTATGAGAGAAGAACAGACATTCAGCGAAGTAACGGAGGTTGCGAGGGCGAACTTCCGCCGCTCCGCCGCCACCTGGCGGTCAGGCCGGCGGGCCGGCGGCCACGACGTCGTCGAAGAGCATCGTGTAGGTCTTGCCGCCGGTGTCGTCGCCGATCTGCAGCCGGCCGACCGGCGTCGTGCCGAGCGCCTGCGGCTGGCTGAGCGCGTCTATCTTGACCCCGTCGAGGAAGACCTCGACCTGGCTGTCGAGCGTTCCGATGACGACGTGCACCTGCAGCTGGTGCCACGCCCCGGCGGTCACGAGCGTGGAGCTCGTCGTTGCGACGCCCGACGCGTCGTTGCGCAGCGCCAGCTTGCCGGTGCTGCCGGTGTAGATCCGCAGCAGCGACGTGTCGTTCGCACGGCGGAGCTTGAGCAGCGACACGGTCGTGCCGCCGCCGTTGACGATCTTCACCCGCGTGCTCATGACGAGGTCGGGCTGCTCCGTGGCCAGCGTCTTTGAGGCGTACGCGGCCTGACCCGTGGTCGCCGCCCGTACCGCCCAGGCGCCGGCGAACGTGTCGGACTGCTGCACGGTGAGGCCGCTGGCGGTCGTCCACTGCGACAGGTCACCGCTCTCGAATCCGTCCTGGAAGAGCGCGGCAGCCGGCGTGGTGGCCGACGCGGCAACGCTCTCGCCGGATGCGTTCCCCGAGCTGTCCAGTGCACGGACGGTGTACGAGTACGTGGTCGAGGCAGCCACGGAGGCGTCGGAGTAGCGCGTCGTCGCCGCGCCGACGCTGGTCAGCAGCGTGCCGTCGCGGAAGACGCGATACGACGCCACCGCGGTATCGTCGCTGGAGGGTTTCCAAGCGACGTCGACACGGTTGGACGAGATCGCCGTGGCCGTGACGCCGCCGGGCACGGTCGGCGCCGTCGTGTCGGGGCCGGGCGTCGTCACCGACGCTGGAGCGCTCATGGGGGACGCGTTGCCCGCGCCGTCGAGAGCGCGCACCGTGTAGCTGTACGCCGTCGCAGCGGCGGCCGTGGTGTCCGCGTAGGTCGTGACGTTCCCGGTCGTCGCGAGCAGGGCCCCGTCGCGGTAGACCTGGTACTGGGTCACCTGGAAGTTGTCCTGCGCCGCCTGCCACGAGAGGTTGACCTGGCCGCTGTAGGGGGCCGGCGCCGAAGCCGTGAGTCCGGTCGGTGCCGTGGGCGCCGTCGTGTCGGAGGCGCTCGCGACGAGCGAGAAATCATCCAAGCCGACGTCGAACGTCTTGCCGGCGGCGTCGTCACCCAGCTGCACGCCGGTGATCGGCGCGGTGCCGAGACCGTCCGTGATCGTCAGGGCGTTCAACTGCTTCCCGTCCAGCCAGACGTCGATCCGGCTCGTGGCACCGGCGACCACGACGTGCGCCTGTGCCGTGTGCCACGTGTCGAGCGGGATCGTCGTCGTGTCGGTGCCCGTCTTGCCCGACACGTCGTTGCGCACCACGAGCTTCCCGGTGGCGCTCACGGACAACCGCATGAGCGACGCCCCGCTGGCGAGCCTCAGCCTTTGCAGGATGGTGCTGTCGGCGCTCCGCGCGATCTGCTTGAAGGCGATCGATGTCCAGACGTCGGTCTCCGACGAGCGAAGGTCGTTCCGCACGTACTGCGGCTCCCCGTTGCTCGTCGCGCGCACGCTCCACGCGCCAGACGCCGCGTCGCCGTGCCGGATCGCCATGCCGTTGCGCTCCGTCCAGCGCGACAGGTCGCCGCTCTCGAACCCGTCGGCGAACAGCGGCTGGCTCGCTCCGCTCGCGCTCGGATCGGCGAGCCTCACGGTCAGCTTCGGCGGGGCTGCTCCCTCCTTCGAGCTGAAGTCGGCGCCGTCCGCGCTGCCGGAACTGGTCCGGAGGCTCAGCGTGCCGTTGGCCTTCACGAGCGGGGTCACGTCGACGTCGTAGTTCTGGCCGACCAGCACGTCGTCGAGCGCGGCGGTGACCACCGGCTCGGCGGCCGGCGCGTTGTTCCAGGTGACCGTGCCCTGGCTCCACGAATTGTCCGTCACGCGGCGGAACCGACCGCCGTTGGTCGAGGCGTTGACGCAGTTCAGGCGCAGCTTCGCGCTGATGACCTGCCGGCCGGCGAGCCCGGACAGGTTGAACTTGAGCAGGAAGTCCTTGAGCGGGTCCTTGTCGATGTTGATCCTCGAGGAGCTCCCCGTGTTCGTGTTCGGCAGGGAGGCGTCGATCGTGGCGTCGTCCGTCGGCGCGAAGGTCAGCACCTGGTCCGGCGGCGCGGTCGTCACGGACGCGGCCGCTGACTGACTCGACGCATGTCCGGCGAAGTCGCGGGCGACGACGCGGTAGCTATAGGTCGTGTTCGGCGAGACGCCGCCGTCGGTGAACGTGCTGGTCTCGGTCGACCCGATCTTGTTGCCGTCGCGGAACACGTCGTAGGAGGCGACCGCGTCGTCGTCGGTGCTCGCGCTCCACTCGACGTTGACGGTGCTCCCACCGAGCGCCGACGCCGTGACGTTGCCGGGAGTCTCCGGTGCCGTGATGTCGTCCGCCGAGCCGTCGATGCTGCCGGTGAACTGTGCGTAGTGCTGCTGCTGAGCTGCGGAGACGGTCATGAAGTCGCCTCCGACGGCGAGCACGCGGCCGGCGTGCGCCGACAGCGCCCAGATGCCGCCCCACTCGGCGGAGCTCGTCGGGAAGATCGGCTTCCACGCCTTGCGCAGGGCGCCGGTCGCGGTGTCGAGGGCCACGAGCTTGCGGCGCAGCTCGCCCTCGAACGTGTCGTAGTGGCCGCCGGCGTAGACGATGTTGCCGGACACCGCGACGGCTTGGAAGTCCCCGTTGGAGTGCCGGATCCACCGTTGGGAGCCAGTCGCGGGATCGTATGCGGCGAACGCGTTGGCGCTGCCTCCGCCCGCCGCGAAGACGCCGGTGGCTGTCGTCGCGAGGGCGAGCACGGGGGAGTTCGGATCGGGGTGCCAGGCCGGGTCGACAGCTCCGTCCGATGCGCTCAGCTTGGCCAGATTCAGGCGCGACAGGCCTGAAACGACGTCGAAGGCGCCCCCCGCGAAGATGCGGGCCCGGTCGGCGGAGACGGCCAGGGCATAGACGGCGTGGTCCGCGGCCGGCGTCCATATCGGGTCGAGGACGCCCGTGGTCGCGTCGAAGGCGGCGAGGCGCGCGCGCTTCGGGCCCGTGCTGCCGCCGACATACTCGAACTGACCGCCGGCGTAGACCTTCGACCCCGCGACGGCCAGCGCCTTGACCTCAGCGCCCACGGCGGGCGGCTTGAACGTCGTGTCGACCGCTCCCGTCGCGACGCTGACGGCGGCGAGTCGCCCGCGTGAACTGCCGCTGATGTTGGTGAACTTGCCGCCGAGGAAGACGCGCGTCTCGTCCGCCGACGGCACGAGCGCCTGAACTGACCCGTTGACGTTCGGGGCCCAGTTCGACAAAGGCGTCTTTGTCGTCGCGTTGAACGCCGCGATGTTGTTGCGCGGCAGCGCGTTGGCGCCGTAACCGCCGCCGTCACGGATCTCGGTGAACGTGCCGCCGAGGATGATCGTGTCCCCCACCTGGACGATCGCGCTGACGCGGCCGTTCGGCGCCCACGTCGAATCGGGGATCTCGCTCGGCATCGCAGCCGCCGACATCGGGAACGCGATCAGCGCGGTCACGGCGCCGAGCGCCCAACCGAGCAGGCTGCGCCTCAGTCTCGACGAGCCACCTCCCCGGCGGGTGCAGGTGGAGCGTAGAGGTCGGCAGGTCCAGGGCCGCAGATCGCGCATGCTTCAGCAACGATCGCCGCGCCGCTCCGCTTCTGCGCTCAGCAGGGCGCTGTAGCAATAAGGGGCGAAAGATCGGCGCACCGCCGTCACCGCGCGGCGGGACCGGGGCGCAGAATCGCGCTCGACGAGCGCGGCCCGGAGGGCGCCCTGCGGCGGTTGTCAGGACGTGCCGGCGGTGATTGGCGCCGTCGCGCCGGAGGTGGCGCTCACGCTGCCAACGCCGTTCGTCGCGGTCACGACGACGCGGATGGCGCTCGACGCGTCGCCGTCCTGCAGGGCGTAGGTGGCGTCCCTGGCCCCTGGGATGTCCTCACACCCGGCGCCGGTGGCATCGCAGCGGCGCCATTGGTAGCCGTAGGAGATCGGTGGCGTGCCGTTCCAGGTGCCGCGGTCGGCGGTCAGGGTGGCGCCGACGTTGGGGGCTCCGGAGATGCTCGGGGCCGTGACGTTTGTCGGCGCGGCGTCGACGACGACGTCATCGAAGGAAGCGTCGTAGGTCTTGCCGGTGGCGTCATCGCCGATCTGCACGCGCCCGATCGGGTCGCTGCCGATCGCCTGGGCGATGCTCAGCGAAGCGATCGTCGTGCCGTCCAGACGCACGTCGACAGGACTGCCGGCGGCATCGATGCGGGCGTGCAGCTCGAGCAGGTACCAGCGCCCGAGCGCGATCGTCGTCGTGCTGGTCGTCGCCACGCCGGTGACGTCGTTGCGGATCGCGAGCTTGCCGCTGGCGCTGACGTAGACCCGCAGCAGCTGCGTGCCCGTAGCCTTGCGCAGCTTCAGCACGGCGATCGACGAGACTCCGTCGCGGCTGGCGAACTTGAAGCGCATCCTCGCGTTGACCTCCGCCTGGCCGGCGCTGAGCTGCTTGTAAGCCCAGGTCGCCCCACCGGTCGCGTTCGCGCGCGCCGCCGAGGTGCCGGCGAAGACGTCCGTGCTCTGGGCCGCGAGCGGTCCGGTCACGGACGTCCACTGTGACAAGTCGCCGCTCTCGAAGCCGTCGCGGAAGAGCGTTGGATCGGCGGTGGTGGCCGCCGCCGGCGCGCCGGGGCCCGACTCGTTGCCCGCGGCGTCGACCGCGCGCACGGTGTAGGTGTAGCCCGTGCTCGGGCTGACGGTCGTGTCCACGTACTTCGTGACGCTGCTGCCCACGGTGCCGAGCAGCGTGCCGTCGCGGAAGATCCGGTAGCCGGCGACGGCCACGTCGTCGGATGCGGCGTTCCACGAGACGTCGA